>JBDTLN010000073.1:0-7993 GCA_039934795.1 Bauldia sp.
GCCCGCGTCCCGCCAGTCTAAGACCTCGGCAAACAGCACCTTCGTATCGTTGAGGATCTCTTGAATCCGACCTTCAATCGTGTCCGTGCATAGATATGCGTAGACGTGAACAGGATGCCGCCCCTGCCCTGCCACTGTGTTCCTAACAGGCGGTGGCGCGGAGCACCGGGTTGCCGCAACCGGGGCAGACGGGCGTCAGCAGTCCGCCGGCTTCGGTCCTGATCCGCTGGGACGAGTCTATTGCGCCCTTGACGATGCGCGGCACATCGAAGCCAACCAGCTTGCCGTGGCGCTTGAGAATGCGGCCGTCGACCATCACCGTGTCAATATTGGCCGGCGTCGCCGACATGACCACCGTCGTCTCGATGTTCGCCATCGGCGCGATATTCACCTCATCGGTGCGGATCAGAATGATATCGGCGCGCTTGCCCGGCGTTAGCGAACCCGTCACGTCGCCGAGGCCAAGCGCCCTGGCGCCGTTCAGCGTTCCCATCTCGATGATTTCGGGAAGGCCGATCCGCGTCAGATGCGCGGTGTCGGTGTTGTCCCAGGGTACGCCCATGTTCCAGGTGAAGCGCATCATTTCCAGCATGTTCGGCGGCGTCAGCGAGGTCGCGTCGAAGGACAGCGAGACCTTGACGCCGGCCTCGCGCATCTTCAACAGCGCCCGGCGCGCGTCGCCGGTGTTGCCGAGCCGCAGCTCCGAATGGGTGCTGAAGCTGTAGGCCGTGCCGGTGCGGGCGATGGCGGCGCGATCGCTGTCGGTGGCGGCGATGTAATGGGCGAAGAGGAATTTCGGCCCAAGGAAGCCGCGCCGCTCGTAGTCGGCGGCATCGTCCGAGTTGGGGGCCGCCTGGCTGGCATGGATGGCGACCGGCAGGCCGAGACGGAGCATCGTCTCCATCTCATTGTAGAACACGCGCATGTCGCTCTGGATCGGCCCCCGGAGGTTGACGCCGAGATGCATCAGCCCGTCGAATTGCGACGGGTCGTCGAACCACTTTTCGCGGACGCGCGGCATGTCCTCGTATGTGTTGACCGTGTCCGCCGCCAGCCGGTCGATATGACCCATGGCGTAGCGGCCGCGAAGGCCGGCCTCGCGGTGGGCGCGAAGTTCGGCATCGACGTGCGCCGGTGAGCGGTTGTTATGCGACCAGTTGTGGACGGTAGTAACGCCCGCATTGGCGAGCTCGGCGAGGCCAAGAAGCACGCTGTTGTAGAAATCGTTGGCCGTGTAGTAGGTCGAGGTCGCGCCTTTCGCCTCGAAATACTCGAAGCCGCCGTCGGAAACGAAGTGCCGACCGAGGGCGCTCCACATGTGATAGTGGGTGTCGATCATGCCCGGCATGACGATGGTGTTGGACGCATCGATGATCTCGACGCCGGGTGCATCGAGAGCGGCCCCGACTTCCACGATGGCGCCATCGCGGACAAGCACGTCGGCGTTTGGCAGGGTGCCGATATTTGGGTCGACGGTGATTACCGCACCGCCCTTGATCAGATAGCTTCCGCGCGGCCTTCCACCGGCAACCGACATTGTCATTCCCTCGCGAAACTGTTCGTGAAAAGACGGCCCCAAAAAGGGGGCCGTCCCCAGGCTTCTGGTTGGTGTTTTCCGGCTCTACTTCGCCGGCAGATAATCGTCGGTCATCGCCTTGCTGACGTCGGCGTCCTTGATCAGGCCCTGCTCCTGCATGAACTTGGCCTGCGCCTGCCAGACGGCGGGATCCTGCCAGCCGATGCCGTGCGCCTCGGTCTCCGGGCTGACGACGATGCGGGAAATCTCGGCGAGGTTGGTGACGGCCTCCGGACGATTGATCGCCGGATATCTGGAGAGGACGCCATCGGCGGCCGCGGCCTGGTTCTTCACCATCCAGTCGAGGCCCTTCTGCCAGGCGGCGAGGAACTTCTTCACCTTGTCGGGGCTGTTCTTGAGTTCATCCTCGGACGTGACGATGCCGAAAGTGTAGTAGCGCGGCACGCCGTTCTCGAAGAAAGCGAAGTACTTGTACGTCGACTTGTCGGCCGGGTCCTTGTTGATGGCGACGTTGTAGGCCGCCGCCTCCGACCATGTGATGGCGTCGCCGAGCGCGTCGATCCGCTTGCTGAGGAGGAGCGGGATCGGCACGAAGCCGACGGTGGCGATGTTGACCTTGGAGAGATCGACGCCGTTCTTGGTCAGCATGTATTCGAGCATGGTCTTGTTGAACGGAATGCCGGTGACGCCGATATTCTTGCCTTCAAGCCCCTTCAGATCGGCAATCCCGGCGTCGGCCGGGATCATCACGCCGGCTGTACCGTATTGATGGGTCGTGGCGATCGAGACGATCGGAATGCCCGCGTTGCGGCCGTTCAGCACGTCGGTCGAATGGGCAGTGGCGAAATCGGCACCGCCGGAGGCGACCAGCTTCATGCCGTCGGACGGAATGGCAGGCGAGATCAGCTCGACTTCGAGACCCTGCTCCTTGAAGAAGCCCTGGTCGATCGCGGCGAAGGTGCCGGCGTCCCAGATGTTGGGCTGGGTGAGGATGACGAACTTGACCTTGATCATGTCGGCGGCGTTGGCCCCCGGTGCCAAGGTGCAGGCTACCGCGAGCACCAAGGCCGCGGTCAGTTTCTTCAGGTTGTTACCATGCATCGCAGTTCCCCTTTTTCCTGGGCTCAAGCCCATTGGTTGACATGATCCACCCGACGGTCTGTGGGCGGGTTACCTGCCTCCTCAAACGCCAGTGCCAACCCGGTGCCGCGACGTCGTCGGGGTCCGGTCGGGTACGGCCTGTTGCGCCGCCTTCTGCGGGCGGATGCGCGGCTGCGCATGAGTCCATGGCATGCTGATGCGCTCGATCAGGCTGACGATGCCGAAGAGCGCCATGCCGCAAAGACCGAGAATGACGAGCGAGGCGAACACCCGCGCGGTGTTGAGCTGCTGGGTGTCCTGCGCGATCAGGTAGCCGAGGCCGCGGCTGGCGCCGACCCATTCGCTGATCGTCGCGCCGACCACGGCGAGGGTGGCAGCGACCTTCAGGCCGCCGAAAATGTTGGGGAGGGCGATCGGAAAACGGAGCTTGAAGAAGGCCTGGACGCTGGTCGCCCTGAGCGTCTTGAAGAAATCGATGAACAGCGGGTCGACGCTCTGCAGGCCGGTTACGATCGCCACGGTCAGCGGGAAGAAGGCGACGATTGCGGTGATGATGATCCGTGGCGTGGCGTTGTAGCCGAACCAGATGACCAGCACCGGCGCGATGGCGATGACCGGGATGGTCTGCGACGCCACGATCAGCGGCAGCACGCCACGCCGGAAGGCGCTCCAGTAGACGATCAGTATGCTGAGGATGAAGGCGACCACAATGGCCAGCGCATAGCCGCATAGGATCTCGAAAAGCGTGACGCCGAGCTGCGGGAAAATGACCTTCGGCCCATCGGCGACCAGCGACCGCACGACCATGCTGGGTGGCGGCAGGACATAGGGCTGGATCTGGAAGAGGTGAACCGCACCCTCCCACGCGGCGAGGACCAGCGCCATGAGCAAGAGCGGGGAGGCGATATCGCGGAAACGCGAACGCGAAGGGTTCATTGGTCTTGGCTTCCCTCGACCGGCTCGTTGCGGAGAAGCGCCAGCACCCGCTTTTCGTGAAACGCGAATTCCGGGGTGAGGGTGATGTCGTGCTTGCGATCGCGTGGCAGGTTGATCTCGACGACCCCGGCAACCCGCATCGGCCGCGGCGTCGAGACATAGACGCGGTCGGAGAGGTAAACCGCTTCTTCGGGATCATGGGTAATAAGGACCATTGTCCGCTGGAATTCACGCTGGATGCCGAGAAGCCATTCGTGCAGCGAGGCGCGGGTCAGCGCGTCCAGCGCACCGAACGGCTCGTCGAGAAGGATCACGGAGCGTTCGCAGAGGATCGTGCGGAGGAGGGCGGCGCGCTGGCGCATGCCGCCGGACAGCATCGACGGATAGGCGTCCTCGAAGCCATCGAGGTTGAATCGCTTCAGCAGCATCCGCGCGTGATTGCGCGCTTCGCGGATCGGTTCGCCGGCGAGTTCCGGACCGAGGGTGACGTTCTGCAGGACCGTCCGCCAGGCGAGCAGCAGGTCGCGCTGCATCATGTAGGCGACGTTGCCTGGCTTGCCGACGATGTTTTTGCCATCGAGAAGGATCTGGCCGGAGTCGGGCGCGAGCAGCCCGGCGATGGCGTTGAAGAGAGTGGATTTCCCGCAGCCGCTCGGTCCGATGATCGACACGAACTCGTTCGGCTTCAGCGTGATATCGACGCCGCTCACCGCTTCGATGCGCGCACCGTCGGTACCCCGATAGGAGCAGTCGAGTCCGGCAATGTGCAGGCGCGTTTCGACCATTTGAGCAGACCCCCACATCGGCCGGTCAGCCCCTTCCGGCCGGCGACAGAGACGTCTTTGCGACCCGGCTCCAACCCCGGTTGCGGTCGTCGGCCGATCGATTGAAGATCACCCAGATGGCGACGGCGGGTTCATCGCCGATACACCAGAAGCGATGCGGGTTTTGCGAGTCGAAGGTGAGGGAGTCGCCGGGCCCCAGCTCGTATGTCTCAAACCGCAATTGCAGACCAAGTTGACCGGAAAGGATGCATGCGTACTCCTTGCCGCCGTGGCGGACGAGCGAGTCCTCGGGGCAAGAGGCGGCGCCGACCTCATAGACGACGTGAATAAACTCGACCTGCTCGTCCGGATCCGGCGTCAGCCGCTCCCACCGCACGCCGCCGGCGAGACGAATGCGCTTGCGGTTGGCGCTCCGCTGGATCGGTCCGCGCGATCGATGCGTCGGCGAATGGGCATCTCCCTCGGGTGCGATATCGCCATTGGCCCGTTCAACGCCCTTGAACAGATCGTCGACCAGCAAGCCCAGTTGTGTGCAGAATGCGAAGAGGGTGCCAACCGACGGGGTGACATGTCCGTTCTCGATCTGGGAGACGAGGCTGGCGGAAACGCCGACCTGTCTGGCGAATTCGCGGAGCTTGATGCCGCGCATTTCGCGCGCCTGGCGTAGCTGAGCACCCAATGCTTGCGAGCCGCGCCAGTTGGCAATCGCTCCGGCAGGTTTCTGCGCCGCTTTGCTGTCGACGCTGGCGCGGCGCGGCTTTGCCATCGTATCCATCGAGCGAGTTGACACCCCCACGGACGGAGTTTATTCCGTCGAAACAAGCGTTCAGTCGCATCGAACGTATCCAAATGTGGGAGGAATGCAAGCTTGCATCACGTGCTTCGTGCGGCCGATGTCCGTCTGGCTCCCGCTTTCGTTGGTCACGGTCACGGCTACGCGCATTGCCGGGCAATCGACCGTAGCGTCGGTTCCGTCCACACCGGCTTCGGTCTCTGCAAGCTTGATGCCGGAGGCTGGATCGAGAACCACGTCCAGTCCTACGAGGAATTTTTCTACGTCACTGCGGGCCAGCCGATACTCATCCTCGACGGCCACGCGTATCCGCTCGGTCCCGGCGCCTGCGGCATCGTGCCGATCGGCGTCCCGCACTACTGGAAAGCATCGGAATCCGGCGCAGCCACCTGGATTGAGATGGTGACGCCGATTCCGCGCGGACCCGGCGAGGCGGCCGACATCTTCTTCCTCGGTCTAACTCCTGAACCGGAAGTCGTTCCGCTCGATCTTCGCGATCCGCGCTCGCGCCATCTGTTCTGGGTGAAGGAAGACGACATCAACGTCGACAAGCTGAAGCTCGGTTCGAAGGTCGATGCGCCGCAGGTATCCGCCAGCATGGCGACGGCGCTTCTCGCCTATAGCGGCATCGCCCTGAAGATGCTGGTCGATCAGCGGCTGTCCGCGGCGCTCGGCAATATGTTCATTCTCGAATACCAGCCGGGCGCAGTCGCCCATCCCCACGATCATCCGCTGGAAGAAGCTTACGTCATCCTCGACGGCGAGGTGGATGCCGAAGCCGACGGCGCGAGATATCTTCTCAAGGCGGGCGACTTTTTCTGGACGGGCGTGGGCTCGGTCCATGCCTTCTACAATCGGTCGGGCAAACCGGTCCGCTGGCTCGAAACCCAGTCGCCACTGCCGCCTGCCCGCCATTCGTATCGGTTCAACCGCGAATGGGACTACCTCGCCGACAAGCTGAGCCGAGACTAGGGAGAGGGCACATGGCCAATCACGCACTCATCGTCGGCGGCACACAGGGCCTCGGCAGACACCTCGCCGCTGCGTTGCTGGCGCGTGGCGACACCGTCACCATCACCGGCCGCGACAAGAAACGTACCGAGGCGGTCGCCGCGGAACTCGGCAAGGGCGCCAGTGGCATCGCGCTCGATCTCACCGACCCGCACAGCGTCAAGTCGGCGCTCGGCCATCTCCCGCAGGTTCGCTACGTCGCCATCGCGGCAATCGATCGCGACTCCAACACTGTCCGCGACTACGATGTCGCGCGGGCGATCAAGCTGACGACGATGAAGCTGGTCGGCTACACCGCCGTCATCCACTCCCTGGTGCCGAAGCTGACCGACGACGCTTCCGTCATCCTTTTCGGCGGCCTTGCCAAAGAGAAGCCCTATCCTGGGTCGACCACGGTCACCGCCGTCAACGGCGCCATTGCCACCATGGTGCGGACCCTCGCCATCGAACTTGCCCCTGTAAGGGTGAACGCTATCCACCCGGGAATCGTCGGCGATAGCCCCGCCTGGAAGGACAAGGCCGACGCTCTCGATCGCGTCATCAAGCGAACCCCGACCGGGCGGCTGGTGGCCATGGCCGACATCACCGGTGCGGCGCTGTTCCTCTTCGACAATCCGTCGATCAACGGCGTCAATCTCGACGTCGATGGCGGTTGGCTGATGGGCTAGTTTATCGCTCACGTTGGGCTGCCGCCCTCAATCGGCGGCGGTTCGTGTTGACGAACGACGTTGTCACCACCGCCGCTTGGCCGGCGCGTAACTATCAAGACGGCAGCGGTCTGCGGGCCGCTTGAGGGTGCGATCCGGGTCCGCCATCGTTCGTCGCGGTCTTCCGACCGCCGTGTATACTCGACGCTCGAGAACCGCGGTCGGAGACGCGACTGCGGCGAACAGGGGTATCGAAGTGAACGCCAATACGCCTGAGCAGCGCATCACCGACCTCGGCCTGTCACTCCCGCCGGCGGCTGGCGCCGTCGCCAACTACGTGCCCTGGGCGATCACGGGAAACCTGGTGATGACCTCGGGCAACCTGCCGTGGCGCGACGGCAAGCTGGTCTATGCGGGCAAGATCGGCCGCGAGGTGTCGGGCGAGGACGGCTACCTCTCATGCCAGCTCTCCTGTCTCAACGCCATCGCGCAGATCAAGGAGGCGGTCGGCGAGCTGTCGCGGGTGAAGCGCATCGTGCGGCTCGAAGGCGTGATGGGGGTCGACGAGAGCTACAAGGACCACCCGAAGTGCCTCAACGGCGCCTCCGACCTTGTCAACACCGCCTTCGGCGAAAAGGGTCGCCACACCCGCATGATCTACACCAATCCGGTCATGCCCCTCGACTGCACGTCCCTCGTCATCCTCTACGCCGAGATCGATCCTCCGGGATAGGTCCGGCGCTCCCCCGCGACTTGACAAGCCGCCCTTTGGCGGTCCACCTCCCGGCTCGTCCTCAACCCTCCATGAGTTTGTGGCAACCGGTGCCCGCCGCCGTCGCCCCCTATCGATGACCAACCCTCAGGAATATGCGCGCCGGCGCACTTTCGCGATCATTTCGCACCCGGACGCCGGCAAGACGACGCTGACCGAGAAGCTGCTGCTTTTCGGCGGCGCCATCCAGCTTGCCGGCGAGGTCAAGGCGAAGAAGACCCGGCGCCAGACCCGATCGGACTGGATGGAGATGGAGCGCGAGCGCGGCATCTCGGTGGTCACCTCGGTGATGACCTTCGAGTATGCCGGCCGCGTCTTCAATCTTCTCGATACGCCGGGCCACGAGGACTTTTCCGAGGATACCTACCGCACGCTCAGCGCCGTCGACTCGGCGGTGATGGTGATCGACGC
>JBDTLN010000074.1:0-7901 GCA_039934795.1 Bauldia sp.
CCGCGCGGCTTTCACGGGTAGCCGGGTGCCGGTACGGCTTCGGCGGAAGGGTCGCCGGCCGTCCCCATGACCGACCGGGCGTCCGTGCTCTCTTGCTGACGGCGTCACCGACAGAGTCCGCGGCGACGTGCTGCGCGATCCGGTTCGCTCCCGCATCGCCAATATCGGGCTCGCGGCGGCCCTGGTGCTCTTCACCCTGCTCGGGTTCGTCCCCGGTCTCGTCAGCCCTTCGGCGGGATGATTTCGGTCTCGACGACCTCTTCCTCAGCCGGCTTCGCTTCGGCGCCGTCGGCCGGCGGTGTTGCCTCGACCGGTTGCTCGGCCTTGGGCTCCTTCCTCGGCCTTCGCAGACCTCGGAGGAATGCAGCGATCTCTTTTCGGTTCTGGAACACCGGGATATGCGGGCGGCTCTGCCGCGTCGGCTCGACCGCGAGGCCCACTTCCTCGATCTCGTGGTCGCCGCTCGTCTGCCGCACGATCAGGTCGACCGGACCGTAGGCGACCCGGTCGCCGGGCTCGATGTCGCCGGCCAGCTCTCGCCGGAAGAGCGCGGCGACCGTCAGCGCCTCGTCGCCGGGCGTCACCATGATGCCGTACACGGCGGCGACGTCGTGCAGCCGGGCGTCGGGTTCAAGGGCGAATTCACCGTAGAGGTGCGGATCTTCCACGGCGGTGACCGCGTGACCGCCGAACAGCCTGTCGAGGAGCGGGAGGAAGCGAGGCGTCGCGATGATGTAGACCTGATCGCCGGGCCGCGGCCGGCCGGCATTGTGCGGACGCATGGAACGGCCGTCGCGCACCAGCAGCGAGGGCCGCGCCCAGCGCGGAATTCGCTCGCCCCTGGCAACAGCGCTGTCGGGATGGATGACGTAAGCGACAATTTCGTGCTCGCCGGTCCCCGGAAGTTCCAGCTCGATGCGGTCCACCGGGCCAAGTCGCGACGGCACGACGAGACCGAGGAACTGCGCCATCGGACGGATCGTCCAACCCTGAACGAGCAAGGAGGCGAGCACCACGATGAACGCGATGTTGAAGAAATCGCTGGCGTGGTCGAGCCTTGCGATAATCGGCAGGATGGCGAGGAGGATCGAAACAGCGCCGCGAAGCCCGACCCACGAGACGAAAGCCATCTCGTAACGGGTGAACCCAAACGGCAGAAGGCCAAGCCACACGGCGGCCGGTCGTGCGATGAGTGTCAGGAACACAGCAAGTCCCAGGGCACCGGCAAGGACCGATGGGAATTGCGAGGGCGTGGCGAGCAGTCCCAGCGTCAGGAACATGGCGATCTGGCTGAGCCAGGTGGTGCCGGACTGGAAGCGCCGCAACGCCAGTGCGTGCCGCATCCGGACATTGCCGGCGACAATTCCGGCCAGATACACCGCCAGGAATCCGCTGCCGCCGATCATCGTCGTGGTGGCAAAGACGGCGAGCGCAAAGGCGAGGACGACAATCGGATAGAGCGCCGCTTCCAGATTGGTGCGATTGGCTATTTCGGCGATGAGAAAGCCGGCGGTGATACCGACCACGCCACCGATCGCCACCTGCATAAGAAAATCGCCGACAAGCTCCAGCGGGATGGTCACGGCCGAAGCCGAGTTCCCGAGCAGCCCGACGAGAGCCAGGGTGAGGAAGACGGCGATGGGATCGTTCGATCCCGATTCGATCTCCAGCGTCGAGCGAACCCGGTCGCGGAGCGTGATGCCACCGACGCGCAGAAGGAAGAAGACGGCCGCCGCGTCGGTCGGCGCGACGATCGCGCCGATCAGCAGCCCTTCAAGCCATGTGAAGCCGAACAGGAGCTGGGCGGCCAACCCGACCAGAACGGCCGTAACAGCCACCCCGGCCGTCGACAATACAACCGCCGGCAACGCCGCCAGCCTGAGAGTCGACAGCCGCGTCTCGAATCCCGAGTCAAAGAGAATGACCGCAAGAGCGATCGAGCCGATGAAGTACGCGGCCGCCGCGTTGTCGAAATTAATCCCGCCAATGCCGTCCTCGCCGGCAAGCAGACCGACAAGCAGGAAGACCAGCAACAGCGGCGCGCCGAAGCGAAAGCTGATGAGGCTGGTGAACGCGGCCGCAACGACGAGTATCGAACCGATGAGAATCGCGAGATTCATCGATTCGAGCATTCAGCCGGCTTCCTTTCGCGTCGCGGGTAGATTGTAACAATGGCACGAATTGCCGTCAGATCAACGCCTTGGCCGCGGCAGGCCGAGAAAATACTCAGGGGCGGGCGACGACCCCGCCCGGCATCGGCCGGGGAACGCCCGTCGTCGTCGGCAGGCTGAGCGGCAGGCCGGCGAGGCTGCGCGCGGCGAGAAACGCAAACGCCTCGGCTTCGACGAAATCGCCGGCCCAGCCGATCTCCGCGGCGGTTGAGACCTTGCAATTGGCTGCTGCCGCCAGCATCCGCAACAGGGTTGGGTTGTGCGACCCGCCGCCGCAGACGACAATGCGGTCGGCCCCGCCGCTGACCGCGATACCACGGGCAATCGTCTCCGCGGTGAACGCCGCGAGGGTGGCGACGGCGTCCTCCAGCGCCATGTCGCGGACGCTGGCGGAAGAAAAGGCGTTGCGGTCCAGCGACTTCGGCATCGGCAGGGCGAACCACGGATTGTCTAGAAGCCGGTCGAGAGTTCCCCGGTCCACCCTGCCTTTCGCCGCCAGCGCACCGCGGCGGTCCATGGGCTCTCCGGTTCGTTCGCGCACGAGGTCGTCGATCAGCGCATTGCCAGGCCCCGTGTCGCCGGCGACGAGCGACCCATCCTCGCCGACCCGCGTAACGTTGGCGACACCGCCAATGTTGACGACCGCGACGTTCGAGCCGAGGTCCGAATGGCGCGCCAGGGCTTGATGATAGAGCGGCACAAACGGCGCCCCCTGCCCGCCCGCGGCAACGTCGGCGGCGCGGAAATCGTAAACAACCGGCATGCCGAGCCGGCGCGCGAGGAGCGGTCCGTCGCCAATCTGAACGGTCATTCGACGCTCCGCCGCGTGGAATACGGTCTGGCCGTGAAAGCCGACCAGATCGGGCTCGACATCCGGGTTCTCGGCAAGCACCCGCTCGACGGCTTCGCCATGGGCATTGGTCACCAGCCGCTCGGCTTCCGCCAGAACGCCCGTCCGCGCCGCCCGGTCATCGAGCCGTCGCGCCTCGTCGAGGGCCTGGCGGAGCACAGCGCGCTCGCTGTCGGTGTAGGCACGAAAGAGGCGCGGGCCAAAGGCGCCGATCGCCGAACCATCGGTCGACAAGAGTGCGGCGTCGACCCCGTCCATGGACGTGCCGCTCATCAGTCCCACAACCGTCAGCATCGTCATTTTGCGGATTCTCGCGTGAAATCGCCTCGCCACACTGCTAAACAGCCGCGCGGCTTTTGGCTATGCCGCCTGAGGATGTTCCGTGATGACCGCATTCAAATCCGATTTTCTCAAGGTGCTCGCGGAGCGGGGCTTCATCCATCAATGCTCCGACCCCGAGGGGCTCGACGCCGCGGCCCTCTTAGGGCCGGTGGCGACCTATGTCGGCTACGACTGCACCGGGCCGTCGCTCCATGTCGGCCATCTTCTGTCGATCATGATGCTGCGCTGGCTGCAGAAAACCGGCCACAAGCCGATCGCGTTGATGGGCGGCGGCACGACGCGCGTCGGCGATCCGTCGGGCAAGGACGAGACCCGCAAGCTCCTCACCTATGAGGAGATCGAGGCCAACAAGCAAAGCCTCAGGGTCGTCTTCTCGCGCTTCCTCGATTTCAACGACGGCCAGACCGGCGCGATCATGCCGGACAACGCCGAATGGCTGGGACCGCTCAACTATATCGACTTCCTCCGCGATGTCGGCCGCCACTTTTCGGTGAACCGGATGCTGGCTTTCGATTCGGTCAAGCTTCGCCTCGAACGCGACCAGGAGCTATCGTTCCTCGAATTCAACTACATGATCCTCCAGGCCTACGACTTCGTCGAACTGGCCAAGCGCTACGGGTGCACGCTGCAGATGGGCGGCTCCGACCAGTGGGGCAACATCATCAACGGCATCGACCTTGGCCGGCGCATGGGCTTGCCCCAGCTCTACGCCCTCACCTGCCCGCTGATCACGACATCCTCGGGCGCCAAGATGGGCAAGACCGCACAAGGCGCGGTCTGGCTCAGCGCCGACAAGCTGTCACCCTACGAATACTGGCAGTTCTGGCGGAACACCGAGGACGGCGATGTCGGCCGCTTCCTCCGCCTCTTCACCGAGATGCCGCTGGAGGAGATCGCGCGCCTCGAAGAGCTCGGCGGCGCCGAGATCAACGAGGCCAAGAAGGTGCTCGCCACCGAGGCAACCACGCTGCTCCACGGTGGCGCGGCCGCCCTTGAAGCCGCCGAAGCGGCGCGTCGCACGTTCGAAGAAGGCGCCAGCGCCGACGCCCTGCCGACGATCACAGTGCCGCTCGCCGAGCTCACAGCCGGTATTGCCGTGCTGGCGCTGTTCGTGCGAGCCGGTCTCGCCGGCTCGAACGGCGAGGTTCGCCGCGCCATCGCCAACAACGCCCTCAGCGTCAACGATGCGCGCGTAACCGATCCGCTGACCGTGGTGTCGGAGGCCGATCTCGCCGGCGGCGTCATCAAGCTCTCGCACGGGCGCAAGAAGCACGTGCTCGTCCGGCCTGGCTGAGCGTTACTGGAACTCGAAGATCTTCCGGAAGATTCCGGGCGCCACCGCCGAAAGCGGATTGATGAACAGGCGTGGCTGGTCCAGCGTTCCGTCGATCTTGAACGTCACGCCGATCAGGCCGCCGCGTGAGCCACCGCCGAAGGCGAGCCCGAGGATCGGAATCTTGCCGAAGAAATTGTTGAGCTGATAGGCCGGCAGGTACGTCCCGGTGAGGGCAACGCGCGACGTGCTGACGTCGACGCGTCCGCCGAACGTCGCGCCCACGGCCGCGCCGCGGATCAGCGCATCGCTGATCGCAATGACCCGCCCATTGAGGGAGAATTTGGCCACCACCCGGTCAAAGAGCACGCGGTTTGCGTCGAACCCCGTCTTGACGGGATTGGGCCCCGATGTCTGGGTCTCGACCATCTTGGACATGGCCGGCTCGCCGACGATCGTGAAGTCGGCGATCTCGGCGGTGCCCGCCAGAGGTCCCCGCGGCCCGTCGCGCCGGCCGACGATGCGGAGCTTGCCGGCCTTGAACTTGTCGTAGATATCCATGAATCGCAGGATAGACCCGGCGTCGTCGGTCGCGGCCAGAAGCGCGGCGCCCGCCGGGGAATCATCATAGGAAATATTGAAGGGCGTCCCCTCCAGCGTGCCGCCGAAGGCGAGCTTCTTGACCGTGCCCCCGTCGGTGGCGACGACCAGCGACCCGCCGCTGATCGCCATCTGGTTGAAGCCGGTCAGCCGATCGACCTTGGCGTCGATGGAAATATCCGCCGCATTGCCGCTGGTCTCGGCTGCCTCGCGAATGTGGGCAAGGAAGCCCCGCAGATCGAACGACGCGCCGCGCGCCACGACGGCGTAGCCCGTCTTGCTACGCGTCAGCTTGACCTTGATCGAGTCGCCCTTGCGCAGGCTGAACTGCTCGATGTCGGCCGACTCCAGCCCATAACCGTTGGCGAGGCGCGCCGTGCCGCGCAAGCCGAAGCCATCGCCCTTGAGGACGATGTTCTCGACTTTCTGGCCACCCTCGGCCGGCTTCATATCGAAGGAAAGGAGTGCCGGCACGCCGATGCCCTTCGACCAGCCGAGACCCGGGACGACAACACGCGCCTTTTTCAGGTCCAGGTCGTAGTGCTGGCCGCCGGGAACGTTGGAGACCAGCGCCTCCACGGTTCCGGCCAGCACATCGTCGAGGCCGATGCCGAATTGCTTGCGCGCCTTGTCGTCGAGAAGGAGGCGGACCGAGCGCTGGCCGGCGCCCGCAGCCGCGCCAGACACGATCGGCTGGACCATATCGACTTCGGCGAACACGCCGTCGATCTTCGCCTTGCCCCTGATCGAGAACTCGTCCTGCGTCACCGTGATGTTCACGTTGGCGTCGCTAAACTTGCGGCCGTCGAGCGGCGCCGCGCTCGCAAGATTTTTCGCGTCGACAGAAACGCGCCAGTCGATGTCGGCGCTGGTCGTGCCGGCCCGCAACGGTATCTCCATCGAGACCGACGCATTGGCAGCACCGCTAAGGTCGTCCGGCTTTATGCCGCGCTTCTGAAGCGCCGCGAATGGCTCGGAATTGGCGATCTCGCCGAGCGGGCCGGCGTCGCCCGACAAAGTCAGTTCGACTCGTCCTTCCGCCGAGCGCGATACGGTGTTGCCGACTGCAAAGGCGCCGGCAGTCACATCGACAATCGCTCCCGAGGGAACCTTGATTGTTGCACCTTCGAGATCGACGCCGAAGGTCGTACCGGCGAGGACAACGTTGCCCGAGGCGTGCTCAATCGGCGGCAGTTCGCCGACGGTGGTAAATGAGGCGTCCTCGAAACGAACATCAAGGCGAAGCTGATCCTCGGGTATCGGCAGGCGCTTGCCCGTCCACAACAGGCCCGCAGGTACGGCGGCTTCGAAACGGCCCGAGATGATCCGCCCGCCCTGGACATGTTCCAGCGCCCACCGCCGGGCGCCTGGCGCAAGGAACGCCGGCCAGATTTGCTTGAAGGCGCTGGCCTCCATGGGCGACAAGGTCGCCGCCATGGCGAGCGACGGCGTGGTGCCCTCGAACCCGAGACTGCCGGCCCCGACCACCGAGGCCCTGGGCGAAAGCAGTTCGAACCGGTCGAACTTCAAGAGCTTTTGCGGGAAATCCGCCTCACCGGAAATCGCGATCCGTTCCGCGATCAGCGGCTTCTCGTTGGAGTCCCGGGGCGCAAGGATGGCGCCCCGCGACACCAGATCGAAGCCGAACCGGCGATCGCCCGGCTCGCCGATCGGCGTGATCGTGCCAGTCACCACGCCGCGCGTGTCGCCAAAGAAGAATGTCGACGGCTCGACGACCAGTCTCTTGTTGGGAACGTCCCAGCGCAATTTGACCGTCGCCTCGTCGAGCAGGACGGAATCGCGGGTCTCTCCGAACTGGATGTTGCCGGCGCCGAGGTCGAGGCGGACCGAAGCGTTCTGAACCGTGCCGCCCGGCGCGAAATCGATCACGGCACGGCCGTAGATGGGAATATCGGCGGTGATGCCGCGATCCTTGTCGCCGAGACTGGGAAGGATGTCCGCGATGGTCAGTTGCGAGAACACCGCAGACATGGTCCGGCTGCCGCCGGGATTGACGTTGCGCTCGATCGTAGCGCTCCAGCGCCCGCCAAAACCGGATGTGGCGAAGTTGGCGCTGATCCCCGATGTGACTGAATCCACCGAGACGATGAGGTCGGTCTGGGGGAACTTTCGCTGCTCGAGGACCTGCGCATCCCAGACGTCGATATTGCCGTCGATGAGGGAGAACCGCTCGAAGCCGGAGCGTACCGCCTTGTTGATCTGCGGCTCGATGCCGCTGTCGAGAATCTGCATGGCGGCGAGCAGATCGGGGAAGCCGCCGTCGGCGTCCGTGGGCAGGGTGTTGGGCGGTGGCTGGGCACTACGGCGGGCGGCGGCATGCGCCGTCGCCGAGTTGCCGAGATAGACGTCGCCGTTGTCGGCGCGGACGAACGAGATATTCGCCTTGCTCAATTCGATCGTGCGAACGTCGACCCGCAAACTGAGCAGCGCCACCGGATCGATGGCGAGGCGGGTCGACGGGATTTCCGCCACTACCGCCTTCTGGCCGTCGGTGATCTGGATATCGCTGACCTCGAGGATAAGGCCCAGCACCCGGTCCAGATTCACAACAGTCCGGCCGACAGTGACCTGGTAGCCGGGGCCTACGTTTCTCTGGAGTGCGGCGGCGACGCGGCTGCCGACCATGCCGAACTCTGTTGGCCCG
>JBDTLN010000075.1:0-7862 GCA_039934795.1 Bauldia sp.
AGAAATCAGCCGCGCCGCAACAATTCGATGTTGCAGCGCGGTAAGCTTTTCAGGTTGCTACTAAACTTTTACCCAGGTCCCGCCGGCCTTGCTCGAGGCCACCGCCGCCTCGATGAACTCCATGCCGGCGAGGCCGTCTTCGACCGTGGGGAAGATCACTCCCGTGTCGGGTTTCTTGCCGGCGCGAGCGGCACGGATGGCGCGCGCTACTTCGCTGTAGATGTTGGCGAAGCCTTCGAGGTAGCCCTCGGGATGGCCGGGCGGGACGCGGGTCACCCGGCCCGCCTCCGGACCCGATCCGGCCCCGGCGCGGGTGATCAGCCGCCAGCTCTGGCCGAAGGGCGCGAAGTGGAGGTAGTTCGGATCCTCCTGCTTCCAGTGCAGTCCGCCCTTGCTGCCATAGACGCGAAGCTGCAGCCCGTTTTCGTTACCGGGCGCAACCTGACTCGCCCAGAGCATGCCCTTGGCGCCGCCCTTGAAGCGCAGCAGCATATTGTCGTTGTCGTCGAGCTTCCGTCCCTTCACGAAACTCGTGAGGTCGGCGAGGACCGAGTCGAGTTTCAGTCCCGTAACGAAGCACGCCAGATTGTAAGCGTGGGTGCCGATGTCGCCGATGGCGCCGCCGGCGCCCGACTTCTTCGGGTCGACGCGCCACGAGGCCTGCTTGTGGCCGCTCTTTTCCAGCGGCTCGGTCAGCCAGTCCTGCGCGTACTCGGCCTGCACGACGCGAATCTCGCCGAGTTCGCCGGCGGCGATCATGGCGCGCGCTTGGCGGATCATCGGATAGCCCGTGTAGTTGTGCGTGACGGCGAATATCTTGCCGGTCTTCTTCGCCAGCTTGACCAGCGCCCTGCCCTCTTCCGCCGTCAGCGACAGCGGCTTGTCGCAGATGACGTGAATGCCGGCATTGAGGAACGCGGTCGCCACCGGCGCATGCATGTGATTGGGCGTGACGATCGAGACGGCTTCGATGCCGTCGGACCGCTTCGCTTCGGCCTTGGCCATCTCCTGGTAACTGCCGTAGGAGCGATCCTTCGGCAGGTTCAGTTCGGCCGCCGAGTCGAGCGCCCGCTTGCGGTCGGAGGACAGCGCGCCGGCGACGAATTCGTATTGGTCGTCGACGCGCGCCGCGAGGCGGTGCACGGCGCCGATGAAGGCCCCCTGCCCGCCGCCGACCATGCCGTAGCGAATGCGGCCGCCCGCTGAGGCGTCGCTGCGTCCTTCAACCATCGTTCCCTCCCCCTACGCGATGCCGAGCGTGCGCTTGTTGGCCGTCGCGTTCATCGTGCCCGGCGCGAAGTCGTCGAAGGCCTTGTCGGTGACGCGGATGATGTGGCTGGCGATGAACGGCGCGCCTTCCATGGCGCCCTGCTCGGGATGCTTGACAACGCACTCCCACTCCAGCACCGCCCATGAATCGTAGTCGTACTGGGCGAGCTTGGAGAACACCGCACCGAAATCGACCTGCCCGTCGCCGAGCGAACGGAAGCGCCCGGCCCGCTTCAGCCAGGGCTGGAATCCGCCATAGGTCCCCGAGCGCCCGGTCGGGTTGAACTCGGCGTCCTTGACGTGAAACGCCTTGATGCGCTCGTGGTAGAAGTCGATGAACTGGAGATAATCGAGCTGCTGCAGCACAAAGTGCGACGGGTCGTAGTTGATGCTGCAGCGGGGATGGTTGCCGGTCGCGGCGAGGAACATCTCGAACGTGTCGCCGTCGTGGGTGTCCTCGCCGGGATGCAGTTCGAAGGCAAGGTCGACGCCAACCTTGTCATACGCGTCGAGGATCGGCTTCCAGCGCTTGCCGAGTTCCTCGAAGGCGGTCTCGATCAGGCCGGGCGAGCGCGGCGGCCAGGGATAGAGATACGGCCAGGCGAGCGCGCCGGAGAAGGTGACCGACGCCTTGAGGCCAAGGTTGGCGGACGCCTTGGCGCCCTTCTTCATCTGGTCGACGGCCCATTTCTGCCGCTCTTTCGGATTGCCGCGGACGCTGGGCGCGGCGAAGGCGTCGAAACCCGCGTCATAGGCGGGATGGACGGCGACGCACTGGCCCTGCAAATGCGTCGCCAGTTCGGTGATCGAGACGCCCTGCTCGTCGCAGATGCCCTTCACCTCGTCGCAATAGGTCTTGCTCGACGCCGCCTTGTCGAGATCGAAGATGCGCCCGTCCCAGGCCGGGATCTGGATGCCCTTGTAGCCGAGCGAGGCGGCCCAGCCGGCGAGATTGGTGAGCGTATTGTAGGGCGCCGCATCGCCGGCGAACTGGGCGAGGAAAATCGCCGGTCCCTTCATCGTCTTCATTGCGCTTGTCTCCTCCCAGAGAATTTTCGGGCGCCGCGCGGCGCTTGTCAGAGATAGTCGTTGAGCAGGCGTTCCAGTTGCTCCTGCTTGCCGCTCTTCGGCTGCGGCTCGACGCCGCGCTTTAGCACCGAAGCGGAAAGATCGTCGAGCGAGCGCTTGCCGGCAAGGATCGCCTTGCCTTCCTTGCCCTGCCAACCGGAATAGCGGTCGGCGACGAAGGCGTCGAGCGTGCCGTCGCTGATAATCTTCTCGGCGGCAAGAAGGGCGCGGGCGCAGGCGTCCATCGACCCGACATGGGCTTCGAGCAGATCGTCCGGGTCGATCGACTGGCGGCGGATCTTGGCGTCGAAGTTCATGCCGCCGGTCGAAAAGCCGCCGGCCTTGAGGATGTAGTAGCAAGCCATGGTCAGCTCGGGGACGTTCATGGCGAACTGGTCGGTGTCCCAGCCGAGAAGATAGTCGCCGCGGTTGAGATCGAGGGAGCCGAAAATGCCCAGCGCCGCGGCCAGCGCGATCTCGTGCTCGAAGCTGTGGCCGGCGAGGATGGCGTGGTTCTGCTCGATGTTGATCTTGACCTGGCTCTCCAGGTCGAAGGCCTTCAGCATGCCGTAGATCGTGCCGACATCGTAGTCGTACTGATGCTTGGTCGGCTCCTTCGGCTTCGGCTCGATGAGGATGGTGCCCTTGAAGCCGATCTTGTGCTTGTGCTCGACGACCATGGTGAGGAACCGGCCGAGTTGGGCGAGTTCCTGCTTGAGGTCGGTGTTGAGCAGCGTCTCATAGCCCTCGCGGCCGCCCCACAGGACGTAGTTGGCGCCGCCGAGCTCATGGGTCATGTCGAACACGTTCTTCACCTGCGCCGCGGCGTAGGCAAACAACTCGGGATCGGGATTGGTGGCGGCGCCGGCCATGAAGCGGCGGTTGGAGAAGAGGTTGGCGGTGCCCCAGAGCAGCTTGACCCCGGTCTCCTCCATTTTCCGCGCAAAGACCTCGCCGATGGCGCGCACGTTGCGGTTCGATTCGGCCAGCGTCGCCCCCTCGGGCGCAATATCGCGATCGTGGAAGGTGAAGAACGGAACGCCGAGAAGGCGAAACATCTCGAAGGCGACGTCGGCCTTCTGGCGGGCGCCGTCCATGGCATCGGCCGTGTGCATCCACGGACGGTTGAAGGTCTCGCCGCCGAACGGATCGCCGCCCGGCCAGGTGAAGGAGTGCCAGTAGCAGACGGCGAAGCGGAGGTGGTCCTCCATGCGCTTGCCCATGACCATCTTGTTCGGGTCGTACCAGCGATAGGCGAGGCCCTTTCCGGCCCGTCCTCCCCGATACGCGATCGGCTTCTCCTGGCCGAAAAAACGGGCGCTCATTGCGGTATGGCCTCCTTGATGGCGGGATAGAGCTTGCGATAGGCGGCGTGGGCGGCGCGATATTCGCCAACCAGCGAGGGGATCGGCTCGACAGTGTCGCGGATCGAGGGCGGCGTGCAGACCGCGAAGGGATCGGCGCTCTCGGCGGCGACAAGGCCGAGCCGGGCGGCACCGAAGGCCGCTCCGAAATCGCCGTCGGCCGGAACCGAGATCGGCAGTTCCAGCACCGTCGCGATCACCGACAGCCAGTAGCGCGAGCGCGAGCCCCCGCCGACCGCCAGCAGCCGCCGCGGCGGCGCGAGCGGCATGGTCAGCACGTCGAGGCAATCGCGGAACGAGAAGGCGACGCCTTCCAGCACCGCCTGGGTCAGGTCCTTCCGCTCATGCCCCTGGTCGAGGCCGGCGAAAAGACCCCGGACTGACACATCATTGTGCGGCGTGCGCTCGCCGGAAAGATAAGGCAGGAATCGCGCCGAGGATGGACCCGTCGGCGTCTCGCCGAGTTCGGCGACGATGGCGCCAGCCTCCGAGCCGAGAACCTGCGCCCACCATTCGAGCGAACCTGCCGCCGACAGCGCAACGCCCATCTGGTGCCAGGTGCCGGGCACGGCATGGCAGAAGGCATGGACGGCGCCGGCCGGGTTGGCGCTATAGCCGTTCGAGGTGACGAAGATCACGCCCGACGTGCCGATGGAGATGAAGCCGGTGCCCGGCGCCACCGCGCCGACGCCGCAGGCCGAGGCGGCGTTGTCGCCGCCGCCACCGGCCACCACCACATCCGGCGACATGCCCCAGCGGAGGGCGTGCGTCTTGCGGAGCTTGCCGGTCGGCGCCGAGCCCTCGAAGAGTTCCGGCATGTACGACCGGTCGAGGCTGGTCAGCCGCAGCATGTCGTCCGACCACGCCCGTTTTTCGGTCTCGAGCCACAGCGTGCCGGCGGCGTCCGACATGTCGCTCGCCTTGCCGCCGGTCAGGGTGAGGCGGACATAGTCCTTGGGCAGGAGGACGGTGCGGATCCTGGCGAAGATCGCCGGCTCGTGCCGCTTGACCCAGAGCAGCTTCGGCGCCGTGAAGCCGGGCATGGCGAGATTGCCGGTGATCAACCGGCTCGCCGGCGTCAGTTCCGCCGCTTCCTTGCTGGAGCGGCCGTCGTTCCACAGGATGCACGGCCGGAGCGGCCGGTCGGCCTGGTCGAGCAGCGTCGCGCCATGCATATGGCCAGAAAGGCCGATGCCCTTGACCGCCGACAGTTCCTTGCCGTGGTCGGCGGCGAGCGCGTCGAACAGGCTCTCGCAGGCCGTCCACCAGGAATCGGGATCCTGTTCCGACCAGCCGGGATGCGGGCGTTCGACCTCGAGCGCGACGCTGCGCGAGGCAACGATGCGCTGGCGGTCATTCATCAAGACCGCCTTCACCGAGGATGTACCGATGTCGAGACCTAGATACATGAGGGACGCCTCCCCGCCTCCCTCCCCCGAACTCAGGGGATATTGTCGCGAATGAAGATATCGATGCGGATGCGTTCCTGGCCGGGATTGATAGGCATCGACTCCCGCTCCGCGATCAGGATGCGGGCGGCGCTTCGCGCTTCGTGTCCGGCGTCCTGGTTGATGATGGCGTCGATGGTGCCCCGGATGAGGTGCTTGCGGGTAAAGGAGGTCAGCTCGTGCGCCACCACTACCACATCCTTGCCGCGCCCGGCGGATTCGAGGGCAGCGACGATGCCGGCCGTCCCGGCGCCGATATTGTAGATCGCGATGAGGTCCTGGTGCTCGCGGATCAGCGCCTGCGACAGCGCCTCGACCCGCTCGTCCTCGTCCCGACCCTCGCGCATCGGCAGGACGGTGAGGCGCGGGAAATCGCGTCCGATCACCTGCTCGAAGCCGAGTTGACGCTCGATATGGTCGCGCAGCGCGATCGAGCCGGCGATCAGCCCGACCTTGCCCGATTTTTCGCCAAGAAAGCGGCCGAGAAGGCTCGCCGCCGTGCGCCCCGCGGCGGCATTGTCGATGCCGACATAGTGCGCGCGCCGCGAGCGCGGCGCATCGGAAACGAGCGTGACCACCGTGACGCCGGAACGGGCGAGTTCGTCGATCGCCTCGCGCACCGAAGGGTGATCAAGGGCAACGACCGCGACGCCGTCCACCTTGCCATGCAGGCCTTCCAGTTCGGCGGCAAGAATCTCGCCGCTGAAGACATCGACATGGGAGACGCCAATGTGGACGCGCTCGCCCGCGAGATGTTCGGCGGTGGCGCGGACCTCGGCGTCGAGCGCCTGCATGAAGGCGTTGCTGCCCGTCGGCAGAATGAAGTGGAACCGGTATTCGTGGCCCCGCGCCAGGCGGGCGGCGAAACGGTCGGGCCGGTACTTGAGCTGATCGATGGCCTGCTGGACGCGTTCGGCGGTCTCGGCGTGCACGCCCGGCCGGCGATTGAGGACGCGGTCGACCGTCGCCAGGCTGACGCCGGCGGTCTTGGCCACATCCTGCAATGTTGTTCGGGCCATGACTTGCCCCCCTCAGCAATTTTGTTATCGCGGCACCCTGCGGAAAGCAATCTGCCGCCGCTAAAACGATTTCGGGGCCGCTGTCTTTCTTGATGCGCCTCAGGGCGCCCGCGTCAAAGGAACGCAATTTCAATGCGCTGCGCCAGATTTCTCCAATTCCGATTCCAGAATTGTCCGGCAAGTGGTGGGGCGGCGGAAATGCGAGGGGCGCACGTCAAGCCGGCCGGCCTCCTCGATACCGCGTCGATTGGCGAACGTGGCGCTCCGTCCTCAAAGCGACTAGAAGAGCCTGCAGATTCCCGCCGCCTGCAATTCGCCTTCGCCCGCTGCCGGAGCTGAAATGAAAGCCGAAACGGCCCCGATACGTCTTTCCGACTACCGCGCCCCCGAATTCCTCATCGAAACCGTACACCTCGACATCCGTCTCCATCCCGAGCGGACGGTGGTGACGGCGCGGCTGCGGATCCGGCCGAAATCGATGCGAGCCGGATCGCTCACGCTGGCCGGCGACGAGCTGAAGCTGACTTCGCTGGTGCTCGATGGCAAGGCCCTGCCCGGGACCGCCTATGAAGTGACGCCGTCAGGCCTCACCTTGCGCAACGTGCCGGCCGAACCCTTCACGCTTGAGATCGGAACGCAGATCGATCCGACCGGCAACACCAAGCTGATGGGGCTCTACCGCTCCGGCGGTACCTACTGCACGCAGTGCGAGGCCGAAGGCTTCCGGCGCATCACTTATTACCTCGATCGCCCCGACGTGCTGGCGGTTTTCACCGTCCGCATCGAAGCACCGCGCGAGGGAACGCCGATCCTCCTGTCGAACGGCAACCTCGCCGAAAGCGGTCCGCTCGACGGCGGCGCCCGGCACTACGCGGTCTGGCACGACCCCTTCCCGAAACCGTCCTACCTCTTCGCCCTGGTCGCCGGCGACCTTGGCGTCGTTGCCGACGAGTTCGTCACCATGTCCGGCCGCAAGGTGGCGCTCCGCATTTATTGCGAACACGGCAAGGAAGAGCGCTGCCTCTACGCCATGGACGCGCTCAAGCGCTCCATGCGCTGGGACGAGACGGCCTACGGGCGCGAATACGACCTCGACATCTTCATGATCGTCGCCGTTTCGGACTTCAACATGGGGGCCATGGAGAACAAGGGCCTCAACGTCTTCAACGACAAATACGTCCTCGCCGACCCGGATACGGCGACCGACGCCGACTTCTCCCATGTCGAGGGCGTCATTGCCCACGAGTACTTCCACAACTGGACGGGCAACCGCATCACGTGCCGCGACTGGTTCCAGCTCTGCCTCAAGGAGGGATTGACGGTCTATCGCGACCAGGAGTTCTCCGCCGACATGCGGTCGCGCGGCGTCAAGCGGGTCGCCGACGTCCGCACGCTCCAGGCGCGGCAATTCCCCGAGGACGCCGGTCCTCTCGCCCATCCGGTCCGGCCGGAGGCCTATCACGAGATCAACAACTTCTACACGCCGACGGTCTATGAGAAAGGCGCCGAAGTCGTCCGGATGCTGAAGTCACTGCTCGGCGAACACGGCTTCCGCGCCGGCATGGACCTCTATTTCACCCGCCATGACGGCCAGGCGGTAACGATCGAGGATTTCCTCGCCGCCTTCGCCGACGCGAATGAGATCGACCTCACCCAGTTCAAGCTCTGGTACTCGCAGGCGGGAACGCCGGAGG
>JBDTLN010000076.1:0-7856 GCA_039934795.1 Bauldia sp.
CAGTCGATCGAGGGCGCCTTGCAGGATGTATGCGGCTGCCAACTTGTCGACGACCTCGCCGCGTCGCTTGCGGCTGGTGTCGGCCTCAAGAAGCGTCCGCGTGACGGCCGCCGTGGAAAGGCGCTCGTCCCAGAAGACGAGGGGCAGGGGGCTCTTGCCGGCAAGACTGCGGGCAAAGGCGCGCGTCGCCTGCGCGCGCGGGCCCTCCGAGCCATCCATGTTGAGGGGCAGGCCGAGGACAAATCCGGCCACCGCGTGCTTTGCGGCATGACCGAGTAGCGCCTTCGCGTCGGCGGTGAATTTCGTGCGGGCGATGACCGTCAGCGGAGAGGCGATGCGTCGCGACAGGTCGGAGAGGGCGACGCCGATCGTCTTGGTGCCGAGGTCGAGCCCGAGAAGCGCACCTCTTGCCGGCAGTCGGGCAGCGAGCGCGTCAAGCGTGAGGTCGACCGTGGGCATGGCGGGCATTGAGCATCGCATCGGCGTGAAAGCAAGCCGCCGGCTTGCCGCCCGCCCTTGACTCGGCGCTACCGTCGAGCGGTGACGCCACCCACAGACAACTTCGGCGCCCTGCGGCGCCGATCCGTGTTTCTGACAGTTAGCTGGAAACTACTGGCGATACTGCTGAATGCGCGTTGTCCGCAGACCCGCCAAACCATGGGAGTCGATCGACTGCTGCCAGGAGAGAAACTCCTCGACTGTCAGCGTGTACCGGGTGCAGGCCTCCTCGAGGCTGAGGAGGCCGCCGCGAACGGCAGCAACTACTTCAGCCTTGCGGCGGATAACCCATCGCTTGGTGTCGCGGGGCGGAAGATCCGCAATAGTCAAAGGGCTCCCATCGGGGCCGATGACATATTTCACCCGCGGACGCATCTGTTCGGTCATTCTACTCTCATACTTGCCCTGACCCGTCCGAAGACCAGAGTAGCTGCCCGCCTTTAAAAAAGGGCTAAGCGAAGGACAAGAAATCGGTAAGATTTGTCGTCGGCCTTGCGTTCCCGCGGGGTTTGGCGGCTTGAAGATGGCGTGATCGGCACTATAGTCCGGGCGTCGGCAGGCGCTTTCGGCAAGCCCGGCACGAATTTGGCTGGCGGTGGCCTGCCTTTTGAGCGGTTTCAGTATGCCCAACAGCCTCGACCTGCCCCGTCCTCCCGCGGAGACACGCGTGGTCGTCGCCATGTCCGGTGGTGTCGACTCGTCGGTTGTCGCCGGCCTCCTCAAGCGGGAAGGCTACGATGTCGTCGGCGTGACCTTGCAACTCTACGATCATGGCGCCGCGACCCATCGCAAGGGCGCCTGCTGCGCCGGGCAGGATATCCACGACGCCCGCAAGGTCGCCGAGACGCTCGGAATCCCCCACTACGTGCTCGACTATGAGGAGCGGTTTCGCGAGAAGGTCATCGACCGTTTTGCCGCGAGTTACGTTGCCGGCGAGACCCCCGTGCCATGCGTAGCGTGCAACCAGACCGTCAAGTTCGCAGATCTTCTTGGCACGGCGCGCGAGCTGGGTGCCGATGCGCTGGCCACCGGCCACTACGTGCTGGCAAGGCCCTCGGCCGCCGGCCGCCGGCGACTTTACAGGCCTGTCGACCTCGATCGTGACCAGAGTTATTTCCTCTTCGCAACGACCCGCGAGCAGCTCGACTTCGTGCGTTTCCCGCTCGGCGGGCTGACCAAGGCCGAGACGCGGCAGGCGGCGCGCGACTTCGGCCTTGCCATCGCCGACAAGTCGGACAGCCAGGACATCTGCTTCGTGCCGAACGGGCGCTACGCCGACGTCATCGAGCGCATGCATCCAGGTGCGGCCGAAGCTGGTGACATCGTCCATATCGACGGGCGGGTGCTCGGCCGGCACGGCGGAATCATCCACTATACGATCGGTCAGCGGCGCGGCATCGGAATCGCCCTCGGTGAACCGCTTTACGTCGTGCATCTCGACCCCACCGGCCGGCGCGTGATCGTCGGCCCACGCGCGGCGTTAGCGACGCGGCGGCTTCATCTGCGCGACGTCAACTGGCTTGGCGACGATGATCTCGCTGCGCTGCCGGTCGCGGGCCGCGAAATCCATGTGCGGGTGCGATCGACCCGGCCTCCACTGCCGGCGCATCTCAGCCGGGAGGACGGGCAGGTTTTTGTCGACCTCGACGCGAGCGAGGCCGGCGTGGCGCCCGGCCAAGCTTGCGTCTTCTACGACAGCGACGCGTCCGGTGCCCGCGTGCTCGGCGGCGGCTGGATCGCCCGCGCCGAGAAGGCAGGCGATGCGGAGCGCGCGCTCCGGCGTCTGGTGGAACCGGCGGCAATGTCGCTCGCGGTCTGACAGGGAGCGGCCAGTGGCGACGTCGAAGAATTTCAAGCAGCGGCCGGAAGGCGGCGCCACCACCCTTGATGACGCTCATGTCGTCGCGGCCTATGCGCGCTGGGCGCCGGTCTACGATCAGGTTTTCGGCTCGTTCAATCTCTCGGCCATCCGCAAGACCGTGGCGGTGACAAACGCCCTGCCGCCCGGCCGGATTCTCGAACTTGGCGTTGGCACCGGTATCGCCCTGCCGTTCTACAGACCGGAGCACCGGGTTGTGGGGATCGACCTCAGCCCCGATATGCTCGCCCGGGCTGAGCGGCGCGTGGCGCGCGAGCGTCTCACAACCGTCGAAGCACTCCACGAAATGGATGCGGCGCGGCTCTCCTTCGCGGACAACAGCTTCGATGCTGCGGCGGCGATGTTCGTGATCACCGTCGTGCCCCAGATCGACCGGACCCTGGCCGAACTGGCGCGCGTCGTGAAGCCAGGTGGCAAGATCGTCATTGTCAGTCATTTCGGCGAGAAGCGGGGGCTTGTCGCGGCCGTGGAACGAGGCATGGCCCGTTTCGGACCGTCGCTCGGCTGGAACCCTGGTTTCCCGGTCGAGCGAATTCTGAACAACCCGATGCTGAAGCTGGTCGAACGTCGGCCCGTGGGCTGGCTGCGCTTCTATACGCTGCTCGTTTTCGAGCGCCTCTGAGGGTCTTCGAAACTGTGATATCCGGGACCGTCAGGATACCGGATTTGATGCGTGAACCTCTCTTCATCGGCGTGGATGGCGGCGGCAGCCGGACGCGCGCGCGGCTGCGCGACGCCGCGGGCACAAAGCTGGGCGAGGGTCTGGCGGGGCCCGGCAACTTCCGTCTTGGCCTTGCGGCGTTCGAGGAAGTGATGAAAGCCTGCCGGGCGGCGTTGGCCGAAGCCGGTCTCGCCGAGGTCGACGCCCACCGCGTTCATGCCGGATTTGGCCTCGCAGGCGCGGCCCCGGAGAAGCACCGGCGCGAGGCCCTCGGTTGGCCCCATCCGTTCGGGCTGCTCGACGTTTGCAGCGATGCGTACGCATCGTGGCTAGGGGCGTTTGGTGGCGCCGATGGCGCCATCCTCATCGCCGGCACCGGATCGTGCGGCCTCTCCTTTACCGATGGCCGGGCGACGGAAGTTGGCGGCCTTGGCTCTGAGATTGGCGATGAGGGGAGCGGCATGGCGATCGGCCGGACCGCCATCCGCCGTGCCCTGTGGGCGCTGGAGCGCTATGGGCCGATGACCCCGCTTGCCGAGGCGGTTCTTGCCGACCCGCGCATCGGCCACGATCGCGAGCGGGCGGTAATCTGGGCAAATACCGCGAGGCCCCGCGACTTCGCCGATTTCGCGCCGTTGGTCTTCGATCATGCCGAAAGAGGCGATCCGTTGGGGAGCGCGATCATTGCCGAAGCGGCGTCCGATCTGACGCGTCTAGCGCGGCGCCTTCTCGAACTCGGCCCGCCGCCAATCGCCATGGTGGGCAGCGTTTTCGACCGCATCCGGCCGTGGATCGACCGCGACATCGACGCCGTTCTGGTCAAGCCGCCGGGCGATGCGGCCGATGGAGCGATTATCCTTGCGCGCCGCGCCCTGGAACGGTCCGGGCACTTGGCGGAGGCGGGCTGATGGCGGTCGCTCTTGCCGGGGCGCGGATCTTCGATGGCGCCCGGATCGTCGATGGCAGGGCGGTTCTGATCGACGGCGAACGCATCGTGGCAGTGGTCGGGCAATCGGATCTGTCGGTGGGTGTCACCGTGCGGCGGATCGAAGGCCTGTTGGCGCCGGGCTTCATCGATATCCAGGTTAATGGTGGCGGCGGTGTCCTGTTCAATGCCGACCGTTCCGTCCAGGCGATCGCGGCCATCGGCGCGGCCCATCGACAATTCGGCGTCACCGGATTTCTGCCGACGCTGATCACATCCAGCCGCGGCCACATGGTGGAGGCGATCACTGCCGCGCGCGAGGCGCTCGATACCGGGGTGCCGGGCCTTCTCGGCATTCACCTGGAAGGTCCGTTCCTCAACCCCGCGCGGAAGGGAGCGCACGATGCCGCGCTGATCCGTCAGATCGATGCAGCAGACATCACCGTCCTCACTTCCCTCGGCAACGGGAAGACGCTGGTTACGCTTGCGCCCGAGCAGGTGCCACTGGCCACCATTTCTGCGCTGGCGCGGGCGGGGGTCATCCTTGCGGCCGGGCATACTGCCGCCGACCACGCAACCATCGTTGCGGCGCGCCGCGAGGGTCTCACCGGCTTCACCCATCTCTTCAACGCCATGCCGCCGCTCTCCGGTCGCGAGCCCGGTCCGGTCGGCGCGGCGCTTGACGACGACATGGCCTGGTGCAGCCTGATCGTCGATCTGCATCACGTCGCCGCCGCCAATCTTCGTCTCGCGATTGCGGCGCGCGGCTGGGAACGGACGATCCTCATCAGCGATGCAATGCCCACCGTGGGTTCGGACATCGACTGTTTCACCCTCGACGGGCGTCCTGTGATACGCCGCAACGGTCGGCTGACGAACGCCGAAGGCGTGCTTGCCGGCTCGGATCTCGACATGGCGACTGCGGTTCGCAATTCCGTTAGCACGCTCGGCCTGCCGATCGAGGCCGCGCTGCACATGGCGTCACGGGCGCCGGCGGAATTTCTCGGCCTCGGCAGCGATTTTGGCCGCATCGCGCCCGGCTATCGCGCCAATCTCGTTCTCCTCGACGACAACCTGCGTGTGATCGACACGTGGATCGACGGAAAATCCTCGCACTGAGAATTAGAAGCTGTGCCGAGCCTAATGCGGGACAGCGCTTCCGGCGGTCGCATCGACCGGCACGAACCGCATCAGGTCTTCGGTCAGATAGCCGTGACGCTGCATCTGCTTGTGATGCCGCGCAACGATGCGCTTGATCTGATCTTCGGTCAGCTTGTCGTGCCATTGGCCTGAGCGGCCAACCCTGAAGAAAGCTGTGCCCCGCGGCGCCTTCTCGCTGAAGCCGACCTGCTGCTCCTGAGCATTGAGACGCTTGAACGAAGCGCGCTCAACCGCCAAAGCCAGATCTGCCTTGCTTGGCGCCTGGCGGATATGCCGGGCGATGCCTAAGAATGTCGGGACGGGATTCTCAAGCATGTCTTCGTAGCGGACGACCAGGACACGGTCCGCGGGTTGCTGGCTCCACGTCTCGACATTCTGGCTCCACGAACCCCACAGTTCGTAAACTTGGCGGGGCTCGGTCAAGCTTGCAAAGTTGTCGGACTCCATGGCGAGAATGGCTTCCGGCAGGGTCGCGCCGAGATGATCCTGAAGCGACAGAACGATGTCGAGTGGGTTGCGCACGATGTAGATGGCGCCGACCGAGGCCCTGGCGTTAATGATGGGAATGTCGAAGGCAGTGCCGAAGAGATTGTGAGTCTTCAGGAGGGCGGGGCCGCGTGTCTTGACCCGCACTGTCTCCTGAACCTTCGGGCGTGCCGCGGCGATCTCCTCCACCGTGGCCTCGGAGACCGGCTTGCCGAGGATTTCCTGAAACAGCGGGACGAGGGCGGCTTCGGATACTGCCGCCCGCGCGACCTGGGCGAGATCGTCATCGGCTAGTGGCGTGCCGTCCTGGATCTGCATCAGATTGTGAAGGAAGACGCGCACCCAAGTGTTACCCGATTTGGGGTAGGACGCGATCCAGATAATGCCGGAGGGGTTTTTCGGGTCTCTGAAACTGATCATTTGCGGTCGCGACTTTCGGGAGGGCGGCTGGGGCGCGAACAAACCATGGGCGCTTGAGCGGCGCAACAAGGCCGCCCGGCAGGCTCAGGCGGCTTCTTCGCCGATCGCGGCGACCAGTTCGTCGACGATGCCCTCGATGAGGTCGCGGTTGTCACCCTCGGCCATGACCCGGATCACGGGCTCGGTGCCGGAAGCCCGGACGACCAGCCGGCCGGTGTGCCCCAGCCGGCCGTTGGCATCGGCGATGATGTGCTTGACGCGGCCGCTGTCGAGTGGCCGGCCGGGGCCGGTGCGCACGCTCTTCAATATTTGCGGCAGGGGGTCGAAACGATGGCAGATCTCGCTTACCGGGCGGCCGAGTTTCTTGACGACGGCAAGGAGCTGGAGGGCCGCGACAAGGCCATCGCCGGTAGTCGCGAAGTCGCTGAGAATGATGTGGCCGGACTGCTCGCCACCAAGATTGAAGCCGTTGACGCGCATTGCCTCGGCGACATAGCGGTCGCCAACCGCCGTCCGGACGACCGTCAGACCGAGTGAGGCAAGGTAGCGCTCCAGTCCGAGATTGGACATGACGGTTACCGCGACGCCGGGCTTGCTCAGCCGGCCTTCCTCAAGCCAGGAGGCGCCGATGACGGCCATCAATTGGTCGCCGTCTACGAGGTGACCCTTTTCGTCCGTCACCACGACGCGATCGGCATCGCCATCGAGGGCGATGCCGATGTCGGCGCGCATCTCGCGCACCTTGGCGGCAAGGGCCGCCGGGGCAGTCGAGCCGACCTCGCGGTTGATGTTGAAGCCATCCGGGGAGACGCCAAGCGAAATGACCTCGGCGCCAAGTTCCCAGAGCGCCTCGGGCGCCACCCGGTAGCCCGCGCCGTTGGCGCAGTCGATCACGACGCGGAGGCCGTCGAGCGACATATTGCGGGGAAGCGTGCGCTTGGCAAATTCGATGTAGCGGTCCTGGACGCCGTCTATGCGGCGGGCGCGGCCAAGGTCGGCCGGGCCGGCAAGCCGCTTGCCGAGATCTCCATCGACCGCAGCCTCGATCTCGGCCTCGCGGCCGTCGGACAATTTGTGGCCATCCGGGCCGAACAGCTTGATGCCGTTGTCGTCATAGGGATTGTGCGAGGCGGAGATCATGACGCCGAGGTCGCAGCGCATCGACCGGGTCAGCATGGCGACGGCGGGCGTCGGGATCGGGCCGGTCAACAGCACATCCATGCCCATGGCGAGGAAACCGGCGGAGAGCGCGTTCTCGATCATGTAGCTCGTGAGCCGCGTGTCCTTGCCAATGACGGCGCGGTGGCGGTGGTCGCCGTTGCGAAAAGTCAGCGCCGCCGCCATGCCGACCTTCATGGCGATGTCCGGCGTGATCGGGAACTGGTTCGCCCGCCCGCGGATGCCGTCGGTTCCGAAATATTTGCGCGCCATCGTAACGGTCGTCGCCCGCTTGATTCCCTTGGTGTCTGCACTCATAGCGCCATTCTCCCTCGATCGCGTTGAAAAATGACGAATTTGCGCAAGCCTGCGTGAAAGGGTCGGCCAATTTGAAAGCGGACGATGAAATCCCTATTATAACTAATTGATATTGTTAATATTATTTGCACTGCCTACGATTGCCGCGCACTTTCGGCCGCGTTCCGGCATTGCTTGACAGGATTCGGCAGGCTTTCTTATATGCGCCCGCAGAGCGCCTCGGCGCGTTGCGTGGCGGAGTAGCTCAGTTGGTTAGAGCAGCGGAATCATAATCCGAAGGTCGCCAGTTCAACTCTGGCCTCCGCTACCAGTTTTTCTTTAGCGATATCAACATATTATTTGCTTGTGCC
>JBDTLN010000077.1:0-7799 GCA_039934795.1 Bauldia sp.
CGGACCGTTCAGTTCGTCAATCGCGCCAAAAGCGAGGTCGAGCTTGTTCTGGCCTTCCTTCATCCACGCGCTGATCAGCCCGTTGGTCAGGGTACCCAGCGGGGATTTTGCGCCTTTGGCCAGTTCCGTGTCCGCTCCGGCGAAATCGCCCCTGACCATGTCGTCGACCGCTACGGCAAGGCGCCCGAGCGGGTTGGTGTGGTCGACGCTCACCAGGCGCTTTGCTTCGTTGATCGCCACGTCGATGTCGCCATTGGCAAGGCGAAGGATCAGGACGCGCTCAAGCAGGATCGGATTGTCGGGATCGGAGCTCGCCGCCTGGTCGAAATAGGCGAGGGCCGCTTCCACATCACGCTGGGCATCTGCGCTTCGTGCCGCGAGGTAACTGCCCGACAGGGTCGCCGGCAGATCGTCGGGGCCAAGCTCGACACTTCCTTCCGCCGCAGCGGCGAACGGGAAAGTCAGGGCAACGGCAAGCGTGAGGCGGCGAATAAGCGAAGCGGGCATGTTGACCTGTCGATGTTGAATCCCAGCGCCCGAGGCTGCCAGCTTGGCGGCTTTGCTCCGTCCCTGCAAGCGCCCTGGCGTCGGCGAGGCGATCAATAAACCCGCCCAATACAGAAGTCGACGGCCTCAAGAAGCGCCGACTTGTGTGGTGATTCGGGGAACGGCGCCAGCGCGTCCCGGGCGACCGCGCCAAAATGACGTGCCCGCTCGATCGTGTCGTCGATGGCCCGATAGTTGCGCATCAAGGTGACGGCTCGCTCAAGATCGGCCTCCTCGATATGGCTTTCTTCGATGACGCGTTTCCAGAACTCGCGGTCATGGTCGGATCCGCGCCGGTAGCAAAGGACGACCGGCAGCGTGATCTTCCCCTCGCGCAGATCGTCCCCGGTGCGCTTGCCCATCTCGGCGGCGCTGCCGCCATAGTCGAGGGCGTCGTCGATCAATTGAAAAGCGAGACCGAGATTGATGCCGTAGGAGCGGAAGGCCGCCCGTTCGGCGCGCCCCAATCCGCCGACGATCGGCCCGACCTCGGCGGCGGCGGAAAACAAGGCCGCGGTCTTCGCCTTGATCACGGCGAGGTACTCGTCCTCGGTCGTGGCAAGGTTCTTTGCCGCCGAGAGCTGCAACACCTCGCCCTCGGCGATCACCGCCGCGGCGTCGGCGAGCACGACGAGCGCGTCGATCGAGCCGACCTCCACCATCATCTTGAACGCCTGGCCGAGCAGGAAATCGCCGACCAGCACGCTTGCCTGGTTTCCCCACACCATGCGCGCCGCGAGCTTGCCCCGGCGGAGCTCGCTCTCATCGACGACATCGTCGTGAAGAAGGGTCGCGGTGTGCATGAATTCCACGCCCGCCGCCAGTTTGACATGGCCGTCGCCCTCATAGGAGCACATGCGAGCTGCCGCCAGCGTCAGCATGGGCCTCAAGCGCTTGCCCCCGGATTCGATCAGATGGTGGGCGACCTCGGGAATCATCGCTACTTCCGAGCCGGCGCGGGCGAGGATCAGCTCGTTGACCCGCTCCATGTCGGCGCGGGTCAGCCGAACCAGCGGTTCGATGCTGGCTCCGGCCTTCTTCTTGGCTTCCTCGAAGGGAACTACAACGCCCAACGGTACTCTCCAGGCCATTTATCCTCGCCAAGAATAGGGATCGGCCGGGGAGCGGACAAGCCAGCCGGCGACGGCGCAAAGCCGCGGGCGATTGTGGCACCGCTAAAGACCTCGTAGCTTGGGCCGGCACCAGCGTTGCCGGAGAGAATTGGAGCGTCGATGGAGGAATTGCTGAGGACCAACGACATCGTCTTGATCTCCTTCGTCGAAGCGCTTCTTCGCGACGCCGGCATCGATCATTTCGTGGCCGATCAGAACATGAGCTCCGTCGAGGGCTCGCTGGGCGTTTTGCCCCGCCGCGTGCTCGTCCGTGGCGACCGTGCAGTCGAGGCCCGGCGGCTGCTCGAGGACGCCGGCATTGGCGCCGAACTCGAGAAGAAGAAGGGCCCCGCCTGACATGCCCGCCGCGATGGCCGAGGCCGCCACGACGGTCGACGCCTTCCTCGGCGGCAGGGTTGAGGCCGTACAGCCTGCCGCGGGCCACCATCGTTCCGGCCTCGAAGCCGTCCTCCTCGCTGCATCGTTGGAGACCCGCATCAGCGGCACCGTCGCCGACCTTGGCGCGGGCGTTGGCGTCGCCGGGTTCTGTGTCGCGGCGCGCTGCAAACGCGCCAAGGTCGTGCTCGTCGAGCGCGATCCGGTGGCCATCGATTGCGCCCGCGAGGCGCTGACGCGGCCGGCCAACGCCGACTTTGCCGATCGCGTTCGCGTCGTCTCCGCCGATATTGCGGCGAGCGAGGCGGAGCGCACCGGCGCCGGGATCGGTCGCGACCTTGCCGAGCATGTCGTCCTCAATCCTCCCTTCTACACCGCCGCCGCCAACACAAGCTCGCCCGAACCCGCCCGCGCCGGCGCGCACACGCTTGCCGCGAGCGGCATCGATCCGTGGTTCAGGGCTGCCGCCTCGATCCTGAAGTTCGGCGGCGATCTGACGGTCATCTTCCGCGCCGACGGTCTGGAGTCGCTCCTTGTCGCCGCCGGTCGCCGCTTCGGCGCTTTCGACATCCTCCCGATCCACCCGCGCCCGGATGAGCCGGCGCACCGTGTCCTGCTTCGCGCCGTGAAAGGCAGCCGGGCCGGCCTCCGCCTTCTCCCCGGCCTTGTGCTGCACGAGGCGGGCAACACATTCCGCCCCGGGGTTGAGGCCATTCTGCGCGACGGCAAGGCCTTGTCTTCCGCCCACCGCCCTTGGCATCAGGCGCGCGGTCGCCCATCTTAGTCCTTCGACGGCAAGGGATCGCGCATGGCTTTTGCTCTCAAGGACTGGGTTCCCGAGCGGGTGTGGAAGCGTCCGCCTGTCGTCCCGGTTGTGCGCCTGTCGGGCGCTATCGGCGCCGTCACGCCGTTCCGCTCGGGGCTCACCCTCTCGGCCCTTGCCGGACCGCTGGAGCGGGCTTTCGCCTTGAAGGCCTCGCCAGCGGTAGCCCTGATCATCAATTCGCCCGGCGGCGCCGCCGTCCAGTCGCATCTCATCTTCCAGCGAATCCGGGCTCTGGCCGAGGAGCACGACAAGCGCGTCATCGTCGCCGTCGAGGACGTTGCCGCCTCCGGCGGCTATATCATCGCCATCGCCGGCGACGAGATCGTCGTCGACCCGTCCTCCATCGTCGGTTCGATCGGCGTCGTGTCCGCCGGTTTTGGCTTTCAGCGGCTGATCGAGAAGATCGGCGTCGAGCGGCGCGTTCATACCGCGGGCAAGAGCAAGGCAATGCTCGATCCCTTCCGCCCGGAAAAGCGCGAAGACGTCGCCCGACTCGAAGCGCTCCAGCAGGACGTACACGCCTCTTTCATCGAGATGGTCAAATCGCGCCGCGGCAGCCGCCTTGTCGATGATCCCGATCTTTTCACAGGCGCATTCTGGTCCGGCGCGGGCGCGGTCAAGCTCGGCCTCGCCGACCGGATCGGCGACCTGCGCTCAGTCCTCCGCGATCGCTTCGGCAAGGATGTCCAGATGAAGGTCATTTCGACCGAGCGGAGCGCTTGGCGCCGCCGGCTGGGCCTCGTCTCGGCCCGCCCGGACCCGGCCGGGATTTTGGATAGCACCGTGGCGGCGATCGAGGAGCGGTTGCTCTGGAACCGCTTCGGGCTCTAGAGTCCGGCGATGAATCCCTTTGTCATCCTCGTCATCCTTGTTGTCATCGCCGCCCTCGGCTGGCGTGGCGTTCGCCGGGACAAAACCCGGGTCAGCAACGCCCTCCGCGAGGCTGAGGCCGCCCTCCAGAATAAGAAAGCCGCCAACCGCGGGTCGCTGACGCTGGAGCGCGACCCGAAGACCGGCGTCTATCGGCCGCCGGGCACGGGCGGCTGACCGCGCCTCGCTTGACCCGCCGCTTGCCCCGCCTATAGGTTCGCGCCGCCGCGCCAGAGGTCAGCCGGCCGGAGCCTCGATCATTGCCGGAAAGCCCTCCACCTCATATGCGCCCGGAGCGCTCCTTTCAGGGTCTCATCCTGACCCTGCAGCGATTCTGGGCGGACTACGGCTGCCTCATGCTCCAGCCCTACGACATGGAGGTTGGGGCCGGCACCTTTCACCCCGCGACGACGCTGCGCGCCCTCGGCCCGAAGCCGTGGAAAGCCGCCTACGTCCAGCCCTCGCGCCGGCCGAAGGACGGTCGCTACGGCGAGAACCCGAACCGGCTTCAGCACTACTACCAGTTCCAGGTCATCATCAAACCGTCACCCCCCGACCTGCAGGATCTCTACCTGAAGTCGCTCGCCGCTATCGGCATCGACATGGCGCTGCATGATGTCCGCTTCGTCGAGGACGACTGGGAAAGCCCGACCCTCGGCGCCTGGGGCCTTGGATGGGAATGCTGGTGCGATGGGATGGAAGTTTCCCAGTTCACCTACTTCCAGCAGGTCGCGGGCTTCGAGTGTGCGCCGGTCTCGGGCGAACTGACCTACGGGCTCGAACGCCTCGCCATGTATGTGCAGGGCGTCGAGAACGTCTACGACCTCAACTTCAACGGCCGCGATGGCAAGGAGAAGGTCACCTATGGCGACGTTTTCCTGCAGGCCGAGCAGGAGTATTCGCGGCACAATTTCGAGCACGCCGACACGGCAATGCTTTTCGAGCAGTTTCGTTTCGCCGAGGCGGCCTGCAAGAAGTATCTGGATGCCGGCTGGGCGGGGGAAGTACAAGAGGCGGGGAGCGCCCCCCGGGTCTCGCCGGAGGCGAGCCCAAGGACAAGCCCCGGCGCAACAGGGCAGCAAAAGCTTCAGAAGCACCTGATGGCGCTCCCGGCGTACGATCAGTGCATCAAGGCCAGCCACGCTTTCAACCTGCTCGACGCGCGCGGCGTAATAGCCGTCACCGAGCGCCAGAGTTTCATCCTCCGCGTCCGCGAACTGGCCAAGGCCTGCGGCGCCGCCTGGCTGGCGACCGAGGGAGGCGGGACCTCGTGACCCCCGCGGTCTGGCAGTCCGCCGAGGTGCCGCCGAATGAGCGGTCGTACAAGCTCGAACTGAAACCCGCCGGCTGGAAAGCCCGGATGTGGCGCTCGACCGGGGACTTTGTGCAGCCCATGCTCCGCTTCGATGTGCCGCTCAAGCTGGTAGATATCGCCGACCGTACGCTCCACGAACTCTTTGCGCCCTTCCAGTCGGTGCTGCGCGAGACCGACCTCTATCTGGAACGGGGCGCTGCCGCCCCGCTTCCCGTGCCGTGGTCCATAGGTCGGTTTTCGCTCGACGCAAAGAAGCCCGTGTGCTTTCTGCACCGCGTTCTCGACGACCCGTGGGGCAACGTGCTGGCGACACTGTTCCGACCCGACTCGGTTGCCGACGTGACACTCTCGCTGGTGCCCTATTCGATCGAACGGGACTACGTCGTCTTTGGCATTCGCGACTACGACATTGGCGCCGGCGCCGACTTCCGGCGAGGCTGAGGAGAAATCATGGCCGTCAAGCCGAAACCGAAAGCCAGGGTCGTCCCCGCCAGACGCGCCCCTGCCGCGCCGCCGGTCGAGCATCGCATCGCGGTTGCCAGCGTCGGCATCACCGTTGCCTATTCCCCGGCGCGTGCCGAGCAATTCGAACTGCGCGGCGCCGGCACCCTCAACGCGTCGCTCCCCGACGGCGGGACGCGGACGACGGGCCAGGCCACGGTGATCCTTGGCCGGGGAGCGAGGAGCGGCAACAGCGTTGCCTATGACCCGGCGTCCCTCAACCGCAACCTCATATTCACGCTATTCTTCGATGCCGCCGACTTCGCTTTGTTTCACGATGTCTTCGTCAGGAACCCTGGAGGCTACGATCCCGGCCTCCGCCTTTGGGCAAAGACCGCCGGGCCGCTCGATACGGCGGACGCCGATACCCAGCCCGCAATCGACTTCGGCTACCGCCTCGACCTGGTCCATACGCCGGCGGGGCAGCGCTGATGCCCGATCTCCTCCTCGAACTCTTCTCCGAAGAAATCCCCGCCCGCATGCAGCGGAAGGCCGCAGAAGATTTGCGGAAGCTCGTCACCGACGCGCTGGTCGAGGCCGGTCTTGTCTATGAAGGCGCCAAGGCCTTCGCCACGCCCCGCCGCCTGACATTGACCGTCCACGGCCTGCCGGCCCGCTCGCCTGATCGGCGCGAGGAGCGGAAGGGCCCGCGTGTCGATGCCCCCGCCAAGGCGATCGAGGGCTTCCTGAAAGCTGCAGGCCTCAACGCGATCGGCGAAGCGAAGGTCCAGCCCGACAAGAAGGGCGACTTCTATCTCGCGGTCACCGAGAAGCCGGGCCGCCCCGCCGCCGAATCCATCGCCGAGATCGTGCCGAAGGTTGTTCGTGGCTTCCCCTGGCCGAAATCGATGCGCTGGGGCGAAGCCTCAGGGGAGCCGGGGAGCCTGACCTGGGTCCGCCCGCTCCATTCGATCCTCTGCACCTTCGGCCCCGAGACGGAGGAGACCGAGATCGTCGAATTCGAGGTCGGCGGCGTCAGGGCAGGGCGCACCACCCGCGGCCACCGCTTCCTCGCGCCTGCGGAAATCACTGTCCGCCGCTTCGACGATTATGTGAAGAAGCTCGACGCCGCGAAAGTCGTCCTCGACGCCGACCGCCGCAAGGACACGATTCTCGAGGAAGCTCGCAACAAGGCCCTCGCGCTTGGCCTCGAACTGATCGAGGACGATGCGCTCGCCGAGGAAGTCGCCGGCCTCGTCGAATGGCCGGTCGTCCTTGTCGGCAGCTTCGATCCGGCCTTCCTCGAAATCCCGCCGGAAGTCATCCGCGCCACCATCCGCCAGAACCAGAAGTGCTTCGTCCTGTCGTCCGGCGCCGGCAAGCTCGCCCCGCGCTTTGTCCTCGTCGCCAATATCGAGGCCAGCGACGGCGGCAAGGCGATTGTTGCCGGCAACGAGCGCGTCATCCGCGCCCGCCTCTCCGACGCGCGCCACTTCTGGGAGACGGACCGCAAGCCGCTTCCCGGCTACAGCGACAAGACCGCAAAGCCCCTCGACCAGCGCCTCGAAAAGCTGAAGGCGCAGAACGTTGTTTTCCACGAGAAACTCGGCACCCAGGGCGAACGCGTCGAGCGCATTGCAAGCTTGGCGGAAGAGATCGCGCCCCTGGTCGGCGCCGATCCGGCGAAAGCCGAGCGGGCCGCATACCTCGCGAAGGCCGATCTTGTCACCGAGATGGTCGGCGAGTTCCCCGAACTGCAGGGCATCATGGGCCGCTACTACGCGACAGCCCAAGGCGAAGACCCCTCCGTCGCTGCCGCGATCGAGGATCACTACAAGCCCCTCGGCCCCTCCGACCGCGTCCCCACCGACCCCGTCGCCATCGCCGTGGCCCTCGCCGACAAGCTCGACACCTTGGTAGGCTTCTGGGCCATCGACGAAAAGCCGACGGGAAGCAAGGACCCTTATGCGCTGCGACGCGCCGCCTTGGGCATCATTCGCATCGTCCTCGACAATGACGTGCGGTTGAGCGTGGGGACAGCGATCGCCAACTCGTCTTCGGAATTTTGGTATGAGAAATGGGGGGCAGCTGTCGCGCGGAAGGTCGATCTGGAAATGTCCGACAATCGCACCTCGGCAGAAGACGCCGAGCTTCAGGAAGCGAGGTTGATTGTTAAAGGTGAGCCAAGAGGTCATTCCGTCCCCGACGACGTACGGAAGCTTTCCGACCTCCTCGCATTCTTCGCCGATCGCCTGAAAGTCCACCTCCGCGAGCAGGGCGCTCGCCACGATCT
>JBDTLN010000078.1:0-7785 GCA_039934795.1 Bauldia sp.
AGGCCCATATGCGTCACAGATTCGGACGGCAGCATCGCCCTCAACGGCGACACTTTGACTTTCCGCGCAGACGGCGGCTGCGGAGGACAAAAGCACCATCATCAGGCTGCCTGGCAGGATTCTTGAGAATTTGATCATCGCCTTGCGTTTGCAACTATTCGAAGATGAAGACAAGGCCCAAGGAAACGCCCCGCCGGTGGCCGGCGGGGCGTTCCAAAATTGCAGCCGGGACGAACGGCTACCAGCGCTGAGCGGTGTACCAGTCATCAATCTGCTTGCGCGCCTGATCCTTGGCGTAGCCGTAGCGCTCCTGAATCTTGCCCTCGAGCTGGTCGCGGCGGCCGGCGATGACATCGAGATCGTCGTCAGTGAGCTTTCCCCACTGCTCCTTGGTTTTTCCCTTGAGCTGCTTCCAGTTGCCTTCCACGCGATTCCAATCCATTGCGAGTCTCCAGAAGGTGATTGCCCCTGAACGAGAGAAACGAGGATCCCGGCGAGAGGTTCCGGCCTGCTCGGCGTGGCGAGGCGAGGCGGTTCTGATGCCGCTGTTACCGCTGCAGCAGGGTCAGCAGCCCTTTTAGAAGTTGCACGGGGCTCGGCGGGCACCCGGCAATATGAAGGTCGACTGGAACCACCGCCGACACGCCGCCTGCAACCGCGTAGGATGAGGCGAATATGCCGCCGTCCAGGGCACATGCCCCGACCGCGACCACCCATTTCGGCGAAGGAGTCGCAGCGTAGGTTCGCTCAAGCGCTTCGCGCATGTTCTTGGTGACCGGTCCGGTGACCATCAGGACATCGGCATGCCGGGGGGAAGCGACGAAACGAAGTCCGAAGCGCTCAAGGTCGTAGAAGACATTGTTGAGCGCATGAATTTCCAGTTCGCACCCGTTGCATGAGCCTGCATCGACCTCGCGAATCGACAGGCTGTGCCCCAACCGGCGCTGGGCTGCAGCGTCCAGCGCTTTCACCAGGCCGGCGAGCTCGGCATCGCCGATCGCCGGCCGCGGTTCGGTAAGCGGAGAATGGAAGACGCCCTGGAGAATCAGTTTGCGCATCGCTTTAGAGGTCGTGGCCCGAGTAGGAGCAGTTGAACGATTTGTTGCAGAGCGGAAAATCGGCGACGATGTTGCCCTCGACTACGGCTTCGAGGAGGGGCCACTGAAACCATGACGGGTCGCGAAGGTGGCAGCGCTCGATCCGCCCGTCGCGGGCGAGCCGAACGGACGCGAGCACCTCGCCCCGGAAGCCCTCGACAATCGCAATTCCCTCGCCGGCGTCGTCAGGCAACTCCGTTCTCAGCCCGCTGTCCGGTAGGCGGTCGGTGATCTGGTCGATGAGGGCGAGGCTTTGCTCGACCTCGCGGATGCGGATCCAAACCCTGGCGTTGACGTCGCCCTCGTAGAGCGTGGGCACATCGAACTTCAACTCGCCATATGGTGCGAACGCAAAAGCCTTCCGGGCATCGAAAGCGCGACCGGAGGCGCGGCCGACATAACCCCCGGCGGCATACTGGGTTGCCAGCGCCGCTGTCAGTGTCCCCGTCCCGACCGTGCGGTCCTGAAGCGATGTCGTGCTGTCATAGAGATTGATGAGGCGCGGGAAGGCCGCTCGTATCTCCGCCAGCAGGGCAGGCAATGCTGCCGCAGCGTCCCGGCCAAGATCGGCCCCGACGCCTCCCGGCACGATCGCATCCATCATCAGGCGGTGGGCAAAAGCCAGTTGGGAGAAGCGCAGGACCCTCTCGCGAAGCATGGCGCAGTGCGCCATCATCAGCGCGAACGAGGCATCGTTGCAGATGGCGCCGATGTCACCGAAGTGATTGGCGAGCCGTTCCAGTTCCAGCATCAAGGCGCGGAGCCACGTGGCACGCGGGGGCGCCTCGATCCCGAGGGCGGCCTCTATGGCCCGGGAGAAAGCCAAGGCATAGGCGACGGTGGAGTCGCCTGATGTGCGGCCCGCGAGCCGCGCGCCGGCGGCGATATCCGCACCGGCCATAAGACTGTCGATCCCCTTGTGGACATAGCCGAGGCGTTCCTCCAGGCGCGCGATTGTCTCGCCGCTTGCCGTAAAGCGGAAGTGCCCGGGCTCGATGATCCCAGCGTGAACCGGGCCGACCGGAATCTGGTGGAGGTTCTCACCCTCAGTTGTCAGGAAGGCATATGCCTCCGCACTTTGCGGCGCCGTCTTTCTGCCGAGCGGTTCGCCGATCGCCCAGCGACCGTGATCGAGCCACGGTCGCCTGTCCGGAAAGCCCTCGGGCTCGAGGCCGAAAAGGTCGCGAATGGCGCGCTCGAGGCGAATGGCAGGAGGGTGGCTGGCGCCAACGGAGGGAAAACGCCTCTCGGGGCAAGCGAGGCTCAGCACGACCATCCGGCTTTCGCCTTCGGCGGTCACCGCCAGGTGGACCTCAGTCGCGTCGCCCCACTCGCTGACAAGTGATAGCGCCCCCGCGGCAAGCGCCTCGATTGCGTCGCGCCAGCCTTCAGCGTCGACGATGACGCGAGGCCACGGTCGATGGGCGGGAACTGCCTGGCCGTGCGCGGTGAGTGCGTCGAGGATCGCCATCGCGCGCTATCCCAGGAGCCCGGCAACATGCTCGAACCAAGCCACCAGCATCGGCGGCATGTACACCCCCGCCACGAACACGAGCCCGAAATGGACGAACATCGGGACGTAGGACGCCTGCACCGGCGCCATGCTCCCGACAGGTTCGCCAAAGGCAAGCCCCTGAAGCCGGAGGAAGAGGGCGGCGAAGGCGACGAGGAGACCGCCGACGAATAGCAGCGTCAGGATCGGCGCCCGCGCGAAGGTGGAACTGACGACCAGGAACTCGCTCATGAAGATGCCGAGCGGCGGCAGGCCCGCGATGGCGACGACGCCCAGTACCAGGCCCCAGCCGAGCACGGGATGGCTGGCTGTCAGTCCCTTGATTTCGGCGATCTTCTGCGTGCCCTTCACCTGGGCAATGTGGCCGACGGCGAAGAAGATGCCGGACTTCGTCAGGGAGTGCATGACCATGTGCAGGAGGCCGGCGAAATTGGCGAGCGGTCCGCCCATGCCGAACGCGAAGACGATGATGCCCATGTGCTCGATGGAGGAGTAGGCGAAGAAGCGTTTGATGTCGCGCCGCCGGTAAAGCATGAAGCCGGCGAAGACGAGCGAACCAAGACCCATCGCCACCATCAGCGGTCCCGGCGCGAGCGCCGCGGCGTTGCCCGCGAGGAGTAGCTTGAAGCGGAGGACCGCGTAGAGCGCGACGTTGAGGAGCAGGCCGGACAGCACCGCCGAGATCGGTGTCGGGCCCTCGGCGTGCGCGTCGGGCAGCCAGGCATGGAGCGGCGCCAGGCCAACCTTGGTGCCGTAGCCGAGGAGCAGGAATACGAAGGCGACGTTGAGCAGGGCAGGGTCGAAATCGGCGGCGCGTTGAATCAGTATGGTCCAGACCATCGCGTCGGTGCCCTCGCCGACTACAGGCGTGGCCGCCATGTAGACGAGGATGGTGCCGAACAGCGCAAGGGCGATGCCGACGCTGCCGAGGATGAAGTACTTCCACGCCGCCTCCAGCGCCTCGTGGGTCCGGTAGATGCCAACCATCAGCACGGTGGTGAGCGTGGACAGCTCAATCGCGACCCACATCACACCGATGTTGTTGGCAATGAGCGCGAGGTTCATGCCGAACATCAGGAGCTGATACATCGCGTGGTAGAAGCGAAGGTAGGTCTGCGACAGCCGCCCGATTTCAAGTTCGTGGGCGATGTATGTGGCGCTGAAGATGCTGGTGGTGAAGGCGACGAACGTGGTCAGGACGATGAACACGATGTTGAGGTCGTCGACCAGCAGGTAGGTGCCGGGGGTTGGCCGCGGCAAGAATAGAAGCGAAAGAGCCGAAAGGAACGTGGCGAACGTCGCCAGCACGTTGATGCGTGCGGAGAGGCGGTAGCCGGGAAGGATCGCCAGCAGTGCCCCCGCAATGAGCGGGATGACAAGGATGGCGACCTCGGGATTGAAGGAAAGGCCCGTCACTGGCGATCCCCGCGGAACCGGTCGAGCGCCTGGATGTCAACGGTGTCGAAGCGTTCACGGATGCGGAACAGGAAGATGCCGATGACGATGAACGCGATGAGGATGGAGAAGGCGACGCTGATCTCGACCACCAGAGGCATGCCCTTGGCGCCAGCGGCGGCAAGCACCAGCCCGTTCTCCAGCGACATGAAGCCGATCACCTGGCTGACGGCGTTGCGCCGGGTGACCATCATCAGAAGGCCGAGGAGCACTACTGACAGGGCGAAGGCGAGATCCTCTCTGGCCAGAGGGTTGGCGCCGCCGGTCACCTTCAACATCACCACCATCGAAAGCGCGACCAGCGCCATTCCGGCGAGCATCGTCGGACCGAACCCGCCGACGGTTTCGATCTCGCGGTGAATGCCGAGCCGGACGACGATGCGGCGCAGCGCAGTCGGGATAACGATCCCCTTGAACAAAAGGGCAATGGCGGCCGTGAGGAACAAGTGCGGCGCATCTTGCACGAATGCCTGCCACGCAACCGATACGGCCAGCACGATCGCATGGAGCGCAAAGATGTTGAGGAGCGCGTTCATCCTGTCCTGGTAGAGAAGCAGGAAGCTCACCAGCACCAGGCCGCCCGCCAGCAGATGCGCGACGTCGAAATCGAGGCCGTTCATCGAAAAGTCCGGGTCACGAAGAGGAGGAGGGTCGCGAGGAGGCCCAGCATGAGACCGGCGCCCATGAACTCCGGCACACGGAAGACACGCATCTTGGCGATGCTTGTTTCGAAGACCGCCAGCAGCGCACCGCCGACCGCGAGCTTTCCGACATAAGCGGCAAGCCCAACGAAAAGCGCCGTTGGCCCGGCCTCGGCCGGCGCCAGGCTCCACGGCACGAAGACGCAAGCGATGAGCGAAAGGTAGAGGAGGAGTTTCAGGGACGCGGCCAACTCGATGAGGGCTAGATGCCGGCCCGAATATTCGAGCACCATCGCCTCGTGCACCATGGTCAATTCAAGGTGTGTGGCCGGGTTGTCGACGGGGATGCGGCCATTCTCTGCGATTGCCACTATGACCAGGGCGATGAGTGCGAGGCCCAGCGAGACGCGGAGGCCGACGCCCGCTGCCAGCGTCGCCGCCATGGTGGAGAGTTGGGTCGAGCCGGCGACCAGCGCCAGCGTGAAGACGATCATCATCATCGCAGGCTCGGCGAGCGAAGCGAACATCACCTCGCGGCTCGACCCGATGCCGCCAAAGGCGGTACCAACGTCCAGCCCTGCCAACGCCAGGAAGAACCGGGCGCTTCCAAGCAACGCAATGATCGCGATCAGGTCGGCGGACCACGAGAAGATGAGCCCCGTTCCGAAGGTGGGCACCAAAGCTGCGGCGACCCAGGTCGCAGCGAAGATGAGGTAAGGGGCCGCACGGAATAGCCAGGAGGCATTGTGCGCGAGCACCACTTCCTTCTGGAGCAGCTTCAGGATGTCGCGATAGGGCTGGATCAGCGGTGGCCCTCTCCGCCTTACCAGCCGCGCCTTGATCTTGCGCACGAAGCCGGTCAGGAGCGGCGCGAGCGCCAGCACGATTAGCATCTGCGCCGCCTGGACGACGAACTCGCGGATCACGGCCACAGCGCCACCAGCGAGAGCAGGGCGATCAGTGCAAGAAACACAAGACTGAGGTAGCGGCGGATGGTCAGGAACTGGAACCGGTTGAGGCGGTCGGCGATGATCATTACGCCGCCGGCAAGCGGCACGTACATCTCCTCCCAGACGAGATCGCGGACGCGTGCCGTGTAGCGTGCCGGGCGCAGGTCGCCGGGGCGCGGAAGGTCGACAATTTCGCGGGCGCGGAAGAGGATTGTGCCGTACACGCGCCGGATGGGCTGGGCGAAACTTGTACCGGTGTATTGCGTGATCGGTCGTGCGTCCGGGAAGCCACAATCCCACGCAGGGGCGCGCCGCAGGGCGCGTGAAGCGAAGCGATGAATTGCGAACGCCGCGATGCCCGCCGACGCGGCAATGAAGAAGAACACCAGCATGCCGTTGTAGGAAGAACGGCTCTCGGCAATTGGGATGATGGACAGCCAGGGCAGTGTGCCCTGCGGTGGCATCCGCGCGCCGACCAGCGCCGACACGACCGGTGCCAAGCTGTCGATCACAAGTCCTGGCAATATTCCGACGAGCAGGCACAGCGTGGCGAGGCCCGTCATGGCGGCGAGTGAGAACCCGTCGACCTCATTGGCAGCGGCTGCGGCTGGGGTTCGCGGCCGACCCAGAAAGGCCACGCCGTAGGCGCGGACGAAGCAGGCTGCGCCAAGTGCTGCCGACAGGGCGAGAAGCGCGCCAACGGCCGGCACGAGAATCTTCAGGCTCCAGGCGGGCAAGTCTGGGCTGAGGAGGATCGCCTGGAAAGCAAGCCACTCTGAGACGAAGCCATTCAGCGGGGGCAGTGCGGAGATGGCAACGGCGCCCACCAGGAACAAAAGCGCGGTCGCGGGCATGCGGTGGATCAGACCGCCCATGCGTTCGATGTTGCGATCTCCAGTGGCCGTGAGTAAGGCGCCGGCGCCAAAGAAGAGGAGGCTCTTGAACAGCGAATGGTTGAAAGCGTGGAAGAGTGCTGCGGTGAGCGCCAGCGCCGCGGCCGCCTGCAGGCCGTTTGTGCTGAACGCGAGGGCAAGGCCAAGACCGATGAACACAATGCCGACATTCTCGACCGTCGAATAGGCCAGAAGTTTCTTCATGTCGGTCTGCAGCAGCGCATAGAGGAGGCCCATCACTGCGGTTCCCGCGCCAAGCACAAGCAGCAGCAAGCTCCACCACCATTGCGGCTCGCCGAGGAGGTCGAAGGCGATGCGGATGAATCCGTAGATCGCGACTTTTGTCATGACGCCGCTCATCAAGGCCGAGACGTGACTGGGCGCCGCCGGGTGGGCGAGGGGAAGCCAGACATGCAAGGGCATCAAGCCGGCCTTAGAGCCGGCACCAATCAGGGCGAGGACGAGGACCATCCCGGCGAGACCGGGGGTGATGGCGGCATTGCGGATAGCGTCAAAGCCGTAGCCGCCGCTCGGGCCGGCAAGCAGGCCGAAGGCAAGCAGCAGCGCCAGCGTCCCGGCGCTCGCCATGACGATATAAACGAAACCGGCGCGGACGTTTTCCGCATCGCGATGATGCGCCATGACCAGCGCCCATGAGCTGAGCGACATGAATTCCCACGCGAACAGGAAGGCGAACGCGTCATCGGCGAGGAGAACGAGATTCATGCCGGCGAGGAAGGCGGGATAGAACGGCAGGACCCGCGCGGCTTCTGTCTCGTGTTCGCCGTAACCGAGTCCGTACAGGCTGGCGCTGGCCCCGCCCAGGTTGATCACGAGCAGGAAGAGCGCCGACAGCGCGTCGATGCGGAAATGAGCGCCTAGCCACGGCACGCCGAGGGGCAGCGTCACCATGTCGTTCGGCGTGGTCCCGCCGGCAAGGGCCCTGCCAGCTATGGCAAGGAGAGCGAGCGACGCCACGAGGCTAGCTGCGTAGACTGGACGTGACGCGGCTCGCCGGCCACCCATCGCAACTGCGCCGGCCACAATCGCTAGCAGCGATCCGCTGACGGCGAGAGCGAGGCCGGTAAGCATCAACCAGCCGGAGAATTGGGGCGCTGTGCGGCCTTGAGGCGGACTCCGCGCCCACCACCCTGGCTACTTGCGCCTTCGCCGATAAGTTCAATTCCGGCGGTATCAAGTGCCGCAATGAGCTTGGTCAGGGAATCGACCGTGCCG
>JBDTLN010000079.1:0-7770 GCA_039934795.1 Bauldia sp.
GATGAACTCGCCGGACTTGATATCGAGGTCGACGCCCTTGATGACGTGGACCGTCCCGAAGGACTTGGCCACGCCGGCAAGTTGAAGATTTGCCATCTTCCTTCCTCCCCAGGCGCCTCAGCCGATGGCGCCGAAAAAAGCCTCGCCGGCAGGCAGGCGGACGACCCGCCCGCCCGGCTCCAGCGATCCGGCGAACCCGTGGCCGGACAATGCGGTGACGGTCAGTTCGCGCGGCACGGTGAAACGAGCCGCGGCCGAGCCAAGGTTGAACAGGCAGAGCAGCTTCTCGCCGCCGCCGATGCGCGTGAACGCCAGGACGTCGGGATCGGCGTCGAGAAACGCGATGTCGCCCTGCTGCAAGGCCTCGTGCGCGTGGCGGAACGCGAGCAGCATCCGATAGTGGGCCAGCACCGACTCGCCGTCGCCGAGCTGGCGGTCGGCGGCGTGGGCGATGTGCTCGGGCGAGACCGGTAGCCAGGGTTTGGCCTGCGAGAAGCCGCCGTTGGGCGCGTTCGATTCCCAGACCATCGGCGTGCGGCACCCGTCGCGTCCCTTGTATTCGGGCCAGAAGCGAATGCCGTAGGGGTCGGCAAGGTCGGCGAATTCGAGGTGCGCCTCGGTCAATCCCAGTTCCTCGCCCTGGTAGAGACAGACCGAGCCGCGGAGCGACAGGAGAATGCCGGCGGCGAGGCGGGCGAGCGCGTTCGGGTCACGGCCCCACACTGCCGCCCAGCGGCTGACATGGCGCGTCACATCGTGATTGGAGAACGCCCAGCACGGCCAGCCGTCGCCGATCATCGCCTCGAGGCGCTCGACCTTGTCGCGAAAGTATTGCGCCGAGAAGGCCGTGCCGAGGAAATCGAAGGTGTAGGACATGTGCAGCTTGTCGCCGCCGGAGGTGTAGTCGGCCATCACCTTCAGGGCATTGTTGTCGCCGATCTCGCCGACGGTGGTCTTGGCCGGATACTTGTCGAGAAGCGCACGGAGGCGCTTGAGGAACTCGAGGTTCTCCGGCTGGGTCTTGTCGTAGATATGGGCCTGGAAATTGTAGGGATTGACCGAAGGCGCCTCCGGCGCGTCGCGCGATGTCGCCGGCGGGTTGTCGGCGAGCGACTCGGCATGGAAGTAGAAGTTCACCGTGTCGAGGCGAAAGCCGTCGACGCCGCGCTTCAGCCAGAACTCGACCGTGTCGAGCAGCGCGTCCTGGACATCGCGATTGTGGAAGTTGAGGTCGGGCTGGGCGGCGAGAAAATTGTGCAGGTAGTATTGGCAGCGGCGCGTGTCCCACTCCCACGCCGGGCCACCAAAGATCGACAGCCAGTTGTTGGGCGGCGAACCGTCCGGCTTGGCATCGGCCCAGACGAACCAATCGGACTTGGCGTTGTCCTTGCTCGACCGGCTTTCACGGAACCAGGGATGAACGTCCGAGGTATGCGACAGGACCTGGTCGATCATCACCTTCAAGCCGAGGCGATGGGCCTCGGCGATCAGCCTGTCGAAATCGGCGAGCGTGCCGAACATCGGGTCGACGTCGGTGTAGTTCGAGACGTCGTAGCCGAAATCCTTCATCGGCGAAGGGAAGAAGGGCGAGATCCAGATGGCGTCGGCGCCGAGCTCGGCAACGTAGGGCAGCCGGCGGGTGATGCCGGCGAGATCGCCGATGCCGTCGCCGGTCGTGTCCTGGAAGGAGCGCGGATAGATTTGGTAGATCACTGCGCCCCGCCACCAGTCGTCCCGGAGGTCGGCAATCGGGGCAGCGAGCTTATCGGTGGCAAAGTCGTTCAACGGTCTAACCCTTAACGCCGCCGGCGGTGAGGCCGGAGATGATCTTGCGCTGGAAGATGAGGACGAGGACCACGAGCGGCACGGTGACGATCACCGACGCGGCCATGATCACGCCCCATGGAATTTCAAACGAAGTGGCGCCCGACAGGAGCGCGATGGCGACCGGGACGGTGCGCTGCGTGTCGCTGACGACGAAGGTCAGGGCGAAAAGGAACTCGTTCCACGCCGCGATGAAGGCGAGAAGTCCCGTTGTCACCAGGGCTGGCCACATCAGCGGCAGGAAGACGCGGGTGACGATGGTCCACGGCTTGGCGCCGTCGACGATCGCCGCCTCCTCGATCTCGATCGGCAGGTCGCGCATGAAGGTGGTCAGCACCCAGACCGTGAACGGCAAGGTGAAGATCATGTACGAGAAGACCAGCGAGGGCAGCGAATTGTAGATGCCAAGGAGGCGGATCAGCTCGAAGAGGCCGGCGAGTACCGCGATCGAGGGGAACATCGACACGGAGAGGACGAGGAGAAGCAACGCGCCCCGGCCGCGGAAGCGGACGCGCGACAGCGCGAAGGCGGCGGTCACGGCGAGGAGCAGCGAGATAAGGACGACCGAGACCGCGACGATCAGCGAGTTGAGAAGATTGCGCGGGAAGTTGCCCTGGGTCAGCACCGAGACATAGTTGTCCCAAGAGAATTGCTTCGGCCAGTAGTCGATCTCGAACAGCGCCGTGCCGGTTTTGAACGAGGTGAGGATGGCGTAGTAGAATGGGAACACCGCGAAGACGATGATCACCAGCACCAGCAGGTAGAAGAGGATGTTGCCGACAAGGCGACTGAGGTTCATCGTCCGCCTCCCCCGAGATTGAGCCGCCCGAAATAGATGTAGGCGATGGTGATCACGGCGATGGTCATGAACAGGAAGGTCGAGGCAGCCGAGCCGTAGGCAAACTTGTCGAAGTCGAAGAGATTCTGCCTGGCGAAGACCGACATCGAGATGGTCTTCTCGTTGTTCGGCGTCAGCACGTAGATGAGATCGAAGATGCGCAGCGCGTCGAGGCCGCGGAAGATGACCGCCACCATCAGCGCGGGGCGGATCAGCGGCAGCGTCACCCGCCAGAACAGCTTGACCGGATTGATGCCGTCGACCTCGGCCGCCTCGTAAATGTCGCCGGGGATCATCTGCATGCCGGCGAGGATGAGGAGCGCCATGAACGGCGTCGTCTTCCACACGTCGACGATCAGCACCGCGATCATCGCCGTGCCGGGCGAAGCGGTCCAGGCGATGCCGTGATCGAGGATGCCGATGCGGATGAAGATGTCGTTGAGGATGCCGAACTGGTCGTTCATCATCCACGCCCACATCTTGGCGGAAACGATAGTCGGGATCGCCCAGGGGATGAGGATGGCGGCGCGTACCAGCCCCCTCCCCTTGAACTCGGCATTGAGAACGAGCGCGACGACGGTGCCGATGACGGTCTCGAGGGCGACCGAGATCACCGTGAACCAGATCGTGTTGTAGACCGCCTTCCACCACACCGCGTCGGCGAGGAGGCCGAACCATTCGCCGGTGCCGTCGCCGTAGTCGACATATTCAAGGTAGTTGCGGAAGCCGATGAACTGGGCGGCGCCGAGGTCGTCGAGCGAGGCGTTGGTGAAGCTGAAGTAGATGGTGCGGAGCAGCGGCCAGCCGGCGACGGCGGCCAGCACCACCAGCATCGGGGTCAGGAACATCCAGGCGGCGCGCGCCCGCGACCGGGAGAGTTCGGATCTGGCGTCCATGCCGGTGCCTCCCTGCGGCGCCGGCATCCTGCCGGTGCGCCGCCCCACGCACGCATTGAAGCAAGGAGAGAAACCGGCGGCCCGGGGGCCGCCGGCCGATCAGAGGGTTGAGACTACCAGGCGCCGCCTTCGAGGCGCTTCAGGCGATTCTCGAGCTGCTTGAGATTCTCCTCGGCGGTGCCCGTGCCGGACATCGTGTTGTGGACCGCGGTCCAGAACTCCTTGGAGACCTCGTTGTACTTCTTCTGTGTCGGGGCCGACGGCCGCGGCACGGCGTTGAGGAAGACTTCCTTCCACTGCGGGATGATCGGCTGCTGGGCCTTGATGTCGGCGTCGTCGTAGAGGGCGACGATCGTCGGCAGATGGCTGAGGGTTAGCGCCTCGGCCTTCTTCTGCTGCTCGGCGGAGCCGAGGAACTTGACCAGTGCGATCGCCGCGTCCGGATGCTTGGAATACTTGGAAACCGCGAGGTTCCAGCCGCCAAGCGTCGCCGCCGGGCCGCTGCCCGAGGGGCCGACCGGGAGAGTGGTCACGCCGAACTTGCCCTTGACGGCCGAGTCGTCGCCATTGCCGAGCGCATAGGCGTAGGGCCAGTTACGCATGAAGACGGCGTTGCCGGTCTGCCAGACGCCGCGCGACTCTTCTTCCTGGTAGGAGAGGACGCCTTCCGGGGCGATGGTGCCGACCCAACCCTTGGCCATGTTGATGGCTTCGGCCGCCTTCGGGTTGTTGATCGAGATCTTGCCGTCCGGCTCGACGATCTGGCCGCCGCCGTTCGACTTGACCCATTCGAGCGCGTTGCAGGTCAGGCCTTCATAGGCGTTGCCCTGGAAGACGAAGCCCCAGATGTCCTTGTTCCCCGCCGCCCGCTCCTTGTCCATGATCATCTTGGCGGTCTCGGTCATCTCCGCCCAGGTCGTCGGCACCTTGGCGCCGTACTTGTCGAGCAGGTCCTTGCGATAGTAGAGCGCCGGCGCGTCGGTGAAGACCGGCAGGGCGACGAGCTTGCCGTTGACGGTCTGCGACTGGATGATCGCCGGGAAGTGGTCCTTGACCACGTCCTTCATCGCATCGGTCAGGTCGAGGAACTGGTTGGCGAGCTGCGGCGCCCAGATGACGTCGGTGCGATAGACGTCGATGTCGGGGTTCTGCGCGGCGAGCCACAGCTTGTACTGGCCGAACTGGTCGCTGGTCGAGGACGGCATGGCGACCACCTCGACATGGTGACCGGTCTTGGCTTCGAACTCTTTCAGCTGCCCCTGAAGCGTTTCGAGGTCGCGGCCCGTGCTGCCCGCGACGATCGCGATGTTGTCGGCCAGCGCCGGCGCCGCCAGGACTGACGAGGCGACTGCAAATGCCAAAAGCGAATGATGGAATTTCATCGTGAACCTCCCTTTGCGTGTCCTCAATGAGGGAGGTTGCGTGGCAGGAGCGCGCGCGAAGAGCGGCAACGTTCCCGTCCAAGTCCTCCCACCAAGCGCCCGGATAGTCCTGCTTTCCGCAAATTTCCAAAGCGCTTTGGAAATTATTCTTGTTGGCAAACGGGAATTGAGTCAAGAGCCTGTTTGCATCGCCGCGACCGATCCGGCGCCCAGGATGTGTCTTATGTATTTGATACTTATCATTTAATACTTCATGCCGTACACCTCATGAAATGCAATGCGGGAAACGGCCGATAGAGTAGAGCTCCACGCTGACGTGCGGACATCACGCCACTTGCATGACGATTTGAAAGCGCTTTGAATACCGCCCGGGAGGCGTCTCGCATGAAACTGAAGGACCTTGCCGTCGAGCTTGGCCTGTCGCCGACCACCGTCAGCCGGGCGCTCAACGGCTATCCCGAAGTCAGCGACGCGACACGACGGCGCGTCGTCGAAGCGGCCCGTCACCACGAGTATCGCCCCAACGCCAGCGCCCGGCGCCTGGCGACCGGACGGGCTGGCGCGATCGGCGCGGTGCTGCAGACCAACCGCAACCTCCTCCTCGACCCGCACTACGTCGAGTTCATCGCCGGCCTTGGCGAGCGGCTCGCCGACGACGAGATCGATATTGTGCTTAGCCCGACACGCGGCGACGACGAGACGCGGAGCTACCGGCGCATCGCCGCCGGCACGCGGGTCGATGCACTGGTCCTGTCGAGCCCGTTGATCGAGGACGACCGCATCCCGCTCCTCTGCGGCCTCGGCATGCCGTTCGTCCTCCACGGCCGAACCTCGGCCATTGCCAAGCATGCCTGGCTCGATATCGACAATGAGGGCGCCTTCCGCCACGCGACGAAACATCTTCTCGATCTCGGCCATACGCGCATCGGGCTGATCAACGGCAGCGCGCGCTACAATTATGCCGCCGACCGCGAGCGCGGGTTTCGCGCCGCGCTGGCGGCGCGCGGCATTTCACCCGAGCCGCGCTGGATCGCCGAGGGCGCCATGACCGACGAGGTCGGCTACCGCTTCGCCGAACGGTTCCTCGCGGAGACGCCCCGTCCGACCGCCCTCCTCGTCTCGTCGATGATGATGGCGCTCGGCGCGTTCCGCGCCATGCGCGCGGCGGGCCTCGAACTCGGCCGCGACGTCTCGATGATCGCCCATGACGACGTGTTCCCGTTCCTCAATCCCGAGCGCATGGTGCCAGCGATGTCGACGACGCGCTCGTCGATCCGGGCGGCGGGAACGCGCGTCGCGGAACTGGCGATCGAATTGCTCGCCGGGCGCGCGCCGGAATCGATCCACGAGCTGTGGCCGGTGGATCTCGTCATCCGCGCCTCGACCGGGCCGGCGCCGGCCTGACGACCACCGGCTTGACGGGCGACGGAGGTTGCCCGACAAAGCCCGCCATGTCGCCGCACGGCAGCTACGCCTCTGGCGCCTTGATCCTCGGCGATTGGGGCACGAGCCGCCTTCGCCTCCGCCTCGCCACGGCCGAGGGACGCATCATCGGCGAGGCCGAGAGCGGCGACGGCATCAACACGATTCCCGCCGGCGGACATGAGGCGGCGTTCGAGAAGCTAGTCCACGAATGGCCGGCGGTGCCGGTAATTCTCTCCGGCATGGTGGGCAGCCGCCAGGGCTGGCGCGAGGCACCCTATGTAGAGACGCCCGCCACGCCGGGGGAACTCGCCACCCAGCTCGTCCATTTCTCCGGCAACGTCCGCCCGATCGTCATCGTGCCGGGCATCGTCCGGCGCGCGGCCGACGGCGCCGCCGACGTCATGCGCGGCGAGGAGACGCAGATCGTCGGCCTCCTCGACCGCGATCCCCACTTTGCCGGCGTCGCCATCCTGCCGGGCACGCATTCGAAATGGGCGCGGATCGCGGCGGGAGGCATCGCCGGTTTCCAGACCTACCTGACGGGTGAGATGTTCGACCTCCTCGCCCACCATTCCTTCCTGCGCCATTCGGTTGCCGAGGGCGCCGGCGACGTCTCGGCGCGGCCCGATTTCGCGCTCGGCGTGCGGCGCACGGCAGTCGAGGGCGTGCCCTTCCTCGCCACGATCTTCTCGGTCAGGACGCGCCAACTCCTCGACAATGTCGCCCGCGAGGAGAATCTCGCCTACCTCTCCGGCCTCGTCATCGGCGGCGAGATCGCCGCGGCGATCGCCGCAGGCTTGCTGCCGCAAGGAACCGAGCTGCGCATCATCGGCGCCCGGTCGCTCGCCCGCGCCTATCTCCGCGCCTTCGAGATTCTCGGCCGGCGCGCCGAGGCCCTCGATGGCGGCGGGCTGGTGACGGCAGGTCTCCTTCATCTTGCCCGCGCCGCGGGCCTTGTCGGCGGACGCGCGACGTGATCCTGCACTCCATTTTCGGCGGCCACCGCCCGCTCATCGCGATCCTCCGCGGCATCGCGCCCGGCGAGGCGGAAGCGGCGATGGAAGCCCTCATCGCCGCCGGCATCAGCCTCATCGAGGTACCGCTCAACTCGCCCGAGCCACTCGCCAGCATCCGCATCATGGCCGGCAAGGCCGGCGCGCGGGCGCGCATTGGCGCCGGCACGGTGCTGATGCCGGGACAAGTCGCGGCCGTCGCCGGGGCCGGCGGCCGCCTCATCGTCTCGCCCAACCGCGACGACGCGGTGATCCGGGCGACCAAGGCGGCCGGGCTCGATTCCTATCCGGGCGTCTTCACGGCGACGGAGGCGCTCGGGGCGCTCGCCGCCGGCGCCGACGCGCTGAAGTTCTTTCCCGGCGACATCCTCGGTCCCAACGGAATCAAGGCG
>JBDTLN010000080.1:0-7734 GCA_039934795.1 Bauldia sp.
AATATCTTCCGACAGAACGTTGATTTCCATGCCCTTGAAGGGCTCGCCCGCTTTCGCGAACCACTGCATTTCCTTCAACTGATCATCCTTCGACAGTGTCGAAGGCTGAAACTCGGAGTCGATCCACTTCTTCGCGGCAGCGTCGTCCGCGAGGGCAGAGGTCGCTCCGAACGCGATCAGCAGCGCGGCTGCCGATACTGTTGCTCGGAATGACATTATCGCTTCCTCCTTCACGTGCGCTTTCATGGCGTTGCCGGGACGGAGCGCACTTTTTCCGTCCTGACACCTTTCACCCTCCGCGTGCGGCGCACCGCTGCGGAAGAACAAAGACTGTTGCGCGGCCAATCCTGGCCGGGTTTCGACACGGGCAGGGGAGCGAGCGCCCGTCTCACGGCGCCACCGCGCGGGCGGCGGCCCGCGGCGTCGCGGCGCGCGATTGCATGTAGGCCTCGAGTTCGACCTCGGCCTTGCGGTCGAGGTGAAGGCCGAGCTTGCTGCGGCGCCAGAGGATGTCGTCGGTCGCACCCGCCCACTCCTCGGCGATCAGGTAGTCGACCTCGGCTTGCGTCAGTTCGGCGCCGAAGCGGCGGCCGAGGTCCTCGGCGTTGCGGGCGCCGTTGAGGACCGCGGCGGCGCGCGTGCCGTAGGACCGCACCAGCCGGCGCAGATTCTTCTCGGCGACGAACGGGTAGGCGTCGCGCAGCGATCGAACGAGGTCGTCGGCGCCGTTCAACGGAAAATCGCCACCGGGGAGGTGGGCGCCCGCGGTCCAGGAATTCCCGGTCGGCAGGTGGTTCGAAAGGAGGGCGAGCGCCCGGTCGGCGAGGCGGCGGTGGGTGGTGATCTTGCCGCCGAAAACGTTGAGGAGGGGGGCCTTGCCGGTGGGGGCGTCGAGTTCGAGGAGGTAGTCGCGCGTGACTTCGCGCGCGCTCGATGCGCCGTCGTCATGCAGCGGACGGACGCCGGAATACGTCCAGACAACGCTATCGGCCCTGACGGGCGTTCGGAAATACTCGCTGGCGGCGGCGCAGAGGTAGTCGATCTCGCTGCTCTCGGCTTTGACGTCAGCGGGATCGCCCTCGTAATCCTCGTCGGTGGTGCCGATGAGGGTGAAGTCGTCCTCGTAAGGGATGGCAAAGACGATGCGGTCGTCGGCGTTCTGGAAGATGTAGGCGCGGTCGTGATCGAACAGTCGCGGCACGACGATGTGGCTGCCCTTGATCAGGCGAATGTGAGTCGGCGAGTTGGCGCGAATGACTTGCTGAAGGGTTTCGACGACCCATGGACCGCCGGCGTTGACCAGGGCTCGCGCCGATACGTCGAGCGGCGCACCGGTCCTCGTGTCCTCCAGGGTCAGGCGCCAGGTCTCGCCCAGGCGCTCGGCCGATCTGCAGCGGGTGCGCGGGTTGATGCTTGCGCCGCGAGACCGGGCGTCGACAGCGTTGAGGACGACCAGACGGGCGTCGTCGACCCAGCAATCGGAATACTCAAAGGCGAACCGGAAGTCCGGTTTCAGCGGGCCGCCGGCCGGGTCACGGCGGAGGTCGAGGCTGCGGGTCGGAGGGAGAATCTTGCGGCCGCCGAGATGGTCGTAGAGGAAGAGGCCGAGGCGCAGGAACCAGCGCGGGCGCAGGCCGGTGTGGTGCGGAAGGACAAATCGCAGCGGGCGAATGATGTGCGGCGCCGCCTTCAACAACACTTCGCGCTCGACCAGTGCCTCATGCACCAGGCGGAACTCGTAGAATTCGAGATAGCGAAGGCCGCCGTGAATCAGTTTGGTCGAAGCCGAGGACGTCGCGCTGCCGAGGTCGTTCTGGTCGCAGAGATAGACCGACAGGCCACGGCCGGCTGCATCGCGCGCGATGCCGCAGCCGTTGATGCCGCCGCCAATAATGGCAAGGTCGTAGACCGGCCCCGTCAACACCCCCTCCCAAGGGTCGTGCGCCGCAAGCAGCGACAGCATCTTCTTAATTATTTCGGATCGAACGCTAAACGAAAGTCAAATAGATCACAAGCGGCGAAAAACGAAAGCAAAAGAGAAAGCCGTTTGTTGCAATGCGAAATGCCGTCAGCGATTGCGAGCCGACGCCTGGCGGGTGCCGGCAAGCGGTTGATGCTGTTGCCGAAAAAACTAGGGGTCCTGGGCGGGAGTCGAAAAGGCTTCGATGACGCGGACGCCATGGGTCCGGCAGAGTTCGGCAACCGGGGCCGACAGCAACTGGTCGGTGACGAAGACGTCGATCTGAGAGATATGGCCGATGCGCACCGGCGCCGAACGTTCGAACTTGAGCCGGTCGGAGACGAGGACGACCTGGCGGGCATTGCTGATGATCGCCTGGCTGACGCGCACCTCGCGATAATCGAAATCAAGAAGCGCGCCACCTTCGTCGATGGCAGAGGTGCCGATGACCGCGTGGTCGACCTTGAACTGGCTGATGAAGTCGACCGCCGCGCTGCCGACGATCCCGCCGTCGGAGCGTCGAACCGGGCCGCCGGCAATGATGACGTCGATGCGCGGTTGCCGGTAGAGGATGGTCGCCACGTTGACGTTGTTGGTGATGACCAGCAGGCCCTCATGATCGAGAAGCGCGCGGGCGACCTCCTCGGTGGTGGTGCCGATGTTGATGAAGAGAGAGGAGTTGTTGGGAATAAGTTCGGCGGCGGCGATGCCGATGGCGCGCTTCTCTTCCTGGGCGATGAAACGGCGCGCTTCGTAGCCGACGTTCTCGACGCCCGAGGCGATTACGGCACCGCCATGGACTCGCGACAGGAGACGGTGATCGCAAAGTTCGTTGAGGTCCTTGCGGATCGTCTGGGGCGTGACTTCGAAGCGGCCGGAGAGATCCTCGACGGTGACGCGGCCCTGGGCGCGGGCCAAGGCAAGAATTTCCTGCCGCCGAAGGTTCACATCATCCATGGAAAGGCCCGAAAAAGCGAACGAAAAAGCGAACTCAGACCAGGTGCGATCAAATTCAAGCCCGTGGATGATGCCGCCAAGACAAGGCAGGAATCAATCTGATTCAGGGCGGGCGCCTTTTGCCGCGAAGACGGCTGATTGACTTTAGCGGGGTCCGATCAGCCGAGGTCGAGGATCGAGCGAGCGGTGGTCTCGTTGGTGATGAGACCGTTTACCACCCGCCCGCGGAGTGCCGCGTGGATGGGAAGGACCTTGCCGGTTCCTTGCGCCACGCCAACCGTCAGCCGCCGGGCGGGAATTTCCCGCGGAACGCTGGTCAGCCGGTCGTTGGTGCCGCCCTTGATGGGCCGCCCGGCGGCATCGAAGGCCCAGCCGGTCACTTCGCCGACCGCGCCGAGGCGCCGCAGTTCCGCCAGTTCGGAATCGGAGATGAAGCCGTCGAGATTGAGCGGTGCGCTTTCGTCCATACGCCCGATGCCGACGAGCGTGACGTCCGCCGCAGCGCCAAGTTCGAGGACACGCATGACCGGCTCCAGCATCTGTAATTGCTCGCGCTGAAGACTGGTCGGCACGACCACCGGAAGCGGCATCGGATAATGCGGCGCCTCGGTGAGATCGGAAAGCCGGGCGAGCACATCGTAGAAGCTCGCCGAACCCTTCATCGAGATGTGGCCGACGAGGGAGACAAGCTTGTGCTGGTGGCAGATCATGCGCGGCATGCGCTCGACCGCGGCACGGAGGGTGCGGCCGGTGCCGATGGCGACGACGATCGGGTCGACGGCGCGCAGCTTCTGCTCGAGGAATGCGGCGGCGCTTTCGGCGACGCCGAGGAAGAGATCGTCCGAACCCGGATCGGCCGGCACGACTTCACAGAATTTGAGGTCGAAGCGTTCGGCGAGGCGCGCGCCGAGTTCCATGCAGGCGGCTATCGGATGATCCAGGCGGAAAGTGATCAGTCGCTCCGAGAGGGCGAGCGACACCAGACGCTGGGCTGTCGGCCGCGACACGTTGAGCTTCTTGGCAATCTGGTCCTGGGTGTTGCCGGCGATAAAATAGAGCCATCCGGCGCGGGCCGCTTCGTCGAGGCGGGATTTCTCGGATCTGGGGACGTCCATCGTCACGCGTCTCGGTTTTACCGCGGCCGGAAGTCGGCCATCGACGCGAAGATTCGGTCGGCGCCGGCGGCGGCGAGCATGCCGCCAACATCGCGCCCGGCGCAATGGCTGCCGCCGGTGAAGCCCCAGACCGTCATGCCCGCCGCCTTGCCGGCCCGAACGCCGGAAACCGTGTCTTCAACAACCAGCGTTTGCGCGGCAGGCGTTCCCATCCGGTTGGCGGCGAAGAGAAACAGGTCGGGCGCCGGCTTGCCATGTTCGACCATCGCGGCATTGAAAACGCGGTCGCCGAAATAGGGTCGGAGGCCGGTGATGGAGAGCGCGAGGCCAATGCGCTCGATATCGCTGGACGAGGCCAGGCAGTACGGCCGGTCAAGGCCGGCGAGCACGGTGGCGATGTGCGGAATGGGCTTCAGCGACGCGGCAAACGTCTCAAAGAGGCACTGGCGATAGTCGTCGCGAAAGCGATCCGGCAAAGGGTGCCCCGCAGCTTTCAGATAGTAGTCGGCGACCGCTGAAAAGCTTCGTCCGAGGAACCTCTGGAAGATGTCGTCGATGCTGACATGGACATGATAGCTGGCCAGCATGTCGCGCAGGGCCCCGCAGGCCAATACCTCGCTGTCGACGAGGACTCCGTCGCAATCAAAGATGACAAGCTCGAACGCTTCCATTGGCGCGCCTGAACACTGGCCGTCCCTACGGCGACACCAAGTATATGTCGTAAGGCCGACCAAATGCTCGCAAAATCGCTGCGATGGCCTGCCCGCGGGTGGGGTGGAACGGGGCTCAAGCCCTAAAAATCACCTTCACGCCTGTTTTTGATGCAGTGACAATTGACAGAACGTCGCACCTGTGTGAGCATATGATTGATGTCATAGCAAATGCTCGCGGCATCTTCTGGGAGGAAATCAATGAAAATCCTGTTTGGCGCCCTGGTGGGCGCAGCGTCGATGCTTGCCTTCGGCCAGGCGCAGGCCGCCACCAAACTGACCATCGCCACGGTCAACAATAGCGACATGATCCGGATGCAGAAGCTGACGGACGACTTCACGGCAAAGAACCCGGACGTCGAACTCCAGTGGGTGACCCTGGAAGAGAACGTCCTGCGGCAGAAAGTGACCACCGACATCGCCACCAAGGGTGGTCAATACGACATCATCACAATCGGCACCTACGAAGTGCCGATCTGGGCGAAAAACGGCTGGCTCGTGCCGCTCGACGGTCTTGGCGCCGACTTCAAGGCCGACGACCTGCTTCCCGCCATCCGCGGCGGCCTCTCCATGGACGGCAAGCTTTTCGCCTCGCCCTTCTACGGCGAGAGCTCGATGGTGATGTACCGCACCGACCTGATGGAGAAGGCCGGGCTCAAGATGCCCGACAGCCCGACATGGGATTTCATCAAGGACGCGGCCGTCAAGATGACCGACCGCGCCAACGGCATCAACGGCGTGTGCCTGCGCGGCAAGGCCGGCTGGGGTGAGAACGGCGCGTTCATCACCGCCATGTCGAATTCCTTCGGCGCCCGCTGGTTCGACGAGAAATGGCAGCCCCAGTTCGACCAGCCTGAGTGGAAGAACACGCTGCAGTTCTACGTCGACCTGATGAATGCCGCCGGTCCCGCCGGGGCCACCGCCAACGGCTACACCGAGAACCAGGCGCTCTTCCAGCAAGGCAAGTGCGGCATGTGGATCGACGCCACCGTCGCCGCAGGCTCGCTCATCGACCCGAAGCAGTCGACGGTCGCCGACAAGGTCGGCTTCGCACTGGCGCCGAACACCGGCATGGGCAAGAACGCCAACTGGCTGTGGGCGTGGTCGCTCGCCATCCCCGCTGGCTCGCAGAAGGTCGAAGCCGCCGAGAAGTTCATCGACTGGGCAACCGGACCGGCCTACGCCGAACTCGTCGCGGCCAAGGACGGCTGGGCGAACGTTCCTCCGGGCACGCGCACGTCGCTGTACAGCAATCCGCAGTACACCGCCGCCGCTCCGTTTGCCGCGATGACGCTGGCGTCGATCAACTCGGCCGATCCGACCCATCCGACGGTCAAGCCGGTGCCCTATACCGGCGTGCAGTTCGTCGCCATTCCCGAGTTCCAGGGTCTCGGCGACACCGTCGGCAAGATCTTCTCGGCAGCGCTTGCCGGGCAGAGCAGCGTCGACGACGCCCTCAAGCAGGCCCAGGACGTCGCGGTCCGCACCATGACCAAGGGCGGCTACATCAAGTAACGTTCCTCCCAAGCACGACCGCCCGGGGCTTCGGTCCCGGGCGGTTCTACCGGCAAGGCGCATCGATCAGCCTACCGGGGACCCCACGCCGTCGTCACCGATGGCGCGGGACGACGGGAATGGTTCGCCATCGCCGGCCAACGGCGAGGCGAGGAAGGCAGGGAGGGACGAATGGCTACCAGGAATACGCGCGGCCTCGCCCGCGCCATGCTCGCGCCTTCGGTGATCGTCCTCTTCATCTGGATGATCGTGCCGCTGGTCCTGACGCTCTGGTATTCGTTCCAGATCTACAATCTGCTCAACCCGATCAACTCCGGCTTCGCCGGACTGTCCAACTACACCTACTTCCTCAGCGATCCGTCATTCTATGAGGCCTTCGCCAACACCCTGATCCTGACCCTTTCGGTCCTGGCGATCACGGTTGTCCTCGGCATCCTCATCGCCCTCCTCCTCGACCAGTTCATCTACGGCCAGGGGATCGTCCGCATCCTGATCATCTCGCCGTTCTTCATCATGCCGACGGTCGCCGCGCTGGTCTGGAAGAACATGCTGATGGATCCGAACTACGGGATCTTCGCGTTCATCCTGACGCGAGTCGGCCTCGAGCCGGTCGCCTGGCTGCAAAGCTTTCCGCTGTTCTCGATCATCCTCATCGTCGCCTGGCAGTGGCTGCCCTTCGCGACGCTGATTCTCCTCACCGCGCTGCAATCGCTCGACGAGGAGCAGAAGGAAGCGGCCGGCATGGACGGCGCCAACTTCGTCCGGCTCTTCGTCTACATCACGTTGCCGCACCTTGCCCGCGCGATCACCGTGGTCATCCTCATCGAGACGATCTTCCTCTTCTCCGTGTTCGCCGAGATCCTCGTCACGACCGGCGGCGGCCCGGGCTATGCCTCGACCAACATCGCCTACCTCGTCTACCACGTGGCGTTGCTCGACTACGATGTCGGCGGCGCCTCGGCGGGCGGTGTGGTCGCGGTCATCCTCGCCAACATCGTCGCCTTTTTCCTTGTCCGCATCGTCGGCAAGAACCTGGATCGGTGAGGGCGATGACGCGCGAGTTCCGCCTTCAAACTTTCGCAGGGGAGGCCTGAACCATGGCCCGCGCCGTCACGACCCGGAAGAAGTGGACGTTCACGATCCTTGCCTGGATCGTCGCCTTCATCATCTTCTTCCCGATCCTCTGGACGTTCCTGACCGCCTTCAAGTCGGAGGGCGACTCCATCCTGTTTCCGCCGGCGTTCTTTCCGCCGCACTGGACGCTGGAAAACTTCTTCGAGGTCCAGTCGCGCTCGGACTACTTCAAGCACTTCTTTAATTCGGTCGTCATCGCCGGCGGCTCGACGCTCCTCGGCCTGATCGTTGCCGTGCCGGCGGCCTGGTCGATGGCGTTCTCGCCGTCGGCGCGCACCAAGGACATCCTGATGTGGATGCTGTCGACCAAGATGATGCCGGCGGTCGGCGTGCTGGTGCCGAT
>JBDTLN010000081.1:0-7732 GCA_039934795.1 Bauldia sp.
ATGAACCGGTTGCCGGCGCCCGAAAAGGGCGCGGGCAAGACGCGGCTTGCCGGTGACGTTGCGTTCGGGGAGGTGCGGCTGGTGGCCGGTGCCATCACGCCGGTGCCGGGCGGCGTCGGGCCGATGACGATCGCGATGTTGATGGCCAATACGCTGGCCGCGGCGTGCGCCCAGAACGATCTTGCGGCGCCGGATGTCACGGGTATGGGGCTGGCCTAAAACAGGAACCGCCGCGCCAGGGTGGCGCGGCGATCCCATTTCATTCTCGTCTAGAGCGAAGCGATCATCCGGCAGAGCGCGACAATGTTTTTCGCGTAGGCAGCCGGATTGGCGAGGACGTTCCGGCACTTGACCCGCACCGCCATCTGCTCGGCAGGGTCCATGGCGCTGAAGGCACTGGGCAGGTTGCCGATGCCCGGCGGCACGCCGCCAACGCTGTCGTCCGGGATCACGCCGCCAGGGTTGATGCCGTCGAGGACCGGATTGACGGTACCGTTGACGGTGCCGAGCGTGTCGTCGACGAGACCGCTCAGCTCCGGCCCGAGCAGTCCACCGAGATTGACGCGAGCGTTGGTATTCGAGCCGTTCTGCGTGGCGCTAACCAGCGAACCGCTGGTGGTGCCGATGCCGACGGTGCCATTCTGCGATCCAGCATTGGATCCCGTGTTCGCCGTCGCCGAGGCGACGTTGCCACCACCGCCGCCGATCGACGCGCTGGCAGTTGCGCCGCCCGCCGAGACACCGGCCGTGGTGCCGCCGCTGCTGTTGCCGCCGACGGAAGCACCAATGCCGCCGACGCCGACGCTGCCGGCGCTGACAGGAACCGCCGCCATTGTTGCGAAAAGAGCCGCTGATGCTACGGCCGAAAGGAATCGCGCGTTCATGACAGTCTCTCCTCTTTTGTCGGCCGTCGATCGACCGCCGATCTGAGGATAAGAACGGTGAAACTACCGGCAAGTTCGATGTACTTCGGTTCGATGGATAAGCGGACGTAAATCAAGATGATTTTATGCAATATACTTTGATATCATCGCGGAATCTTGCGGTGGTTGGATGTCTGGACGCTAACGGACCAAGCCTCGTCAAGCGGTATTCAAAAGCTCTTGCTTCTTTTGCCAGGACGGGCAGGCCCGGTGGCAGTCTTCACCGACGTGTTCAGCGCTACCGCAGCGCTGACGAGCGCCTTCAGCGCCTTTTCATCGATCTTGTCGCCCTCATGAAAATCGATGGCACGCCTGACCTTGCCTTCGAGGCTGGAGTTGAACAGGCGCGAAGGATCGTCCAGGGAAGCTCCCCTGGCGAAGGTCATCTTCACGGCCTTCTTGTACGTCTCGCCAGTGCAAATGATTCCGTCATGCGACCAAACCGGAATCCCCCACTTCCACTCCTCGACGACCTCCGGATCGGCCTCCCTGATGAGGGACCGGATGCGGGCGAGCATTTCGCCGCGCCAATCGCCGAGCTTGTCGATGCTTGCATCGATGAGTCGGGCGGGCGAGTCTCCGTCGGGTACCTCCTTCGCGATGCTCTTCTTTTGCTTCATCGTGGTTTTCGCTCTTCCCCGATTGTTGCCCTGTGGCCGCGTTTGCGCGCGGAGCAGGCGTACCGGTTCACATCCGTTCGCCGGGCAGTTGGCTGGCTTGCTTCACCCATTCGGCGAGCTGCGATTCGTCGATATCATCGGTCTCATGGATGTCGAGGTAACGGACTTCCCTCTGCTTCGACCTACCGGGGGGCAGGGGACGCATCGAGGCGCCGCGGAAGAAAGCCACTTTTACGTACTTTGTGAAGACGCGGATGCTGAGGAACCAGCCTTCGCCCTCGATGCCATAGAGCGGGGAATTCCACTTGACCGCCTTTTGCACGCCGGGGACGGAGCGCACGATCAGCGTATCGATGCGGCGCCCGATTTCGCTCTTCCAGCCTGGCATGGCCGCGATGTAGGCCTGCACCGGAGCATCGCCATAGCCCTTGGCAATCTGGGGGTTTCCGCCCGAGAGGAGGGCTGGATTCGCGACGCCCCGCCGGGCGGTAGGCTTCGTCGCGACATTTGATGACTTCGCAGACTTCCTTGTGAGCATCGCGTCCGTTCCGGATCGTGAAGAGCCCGCGGGCGACCGAACATCCTGAATCTAACACGGCAGATCGCCGGCGCAGCGGCTATCGCACGTCGAAGCGGATCGGCGACTGCACGGTCACCTGCGATCGGCCGAGATTGGCCGGAATCGGCGGGAAGGGTGAGGCGCGGCGCACCATTGCCAGGGCTTCGCGGTCGAGGATAGCGGAACCCGATCCACCGACCAAGGACACGCTGACGAGCGAGCCGGACGTGTTCACCGTGAACGTCACGGTAGCCGTGCCACGAATGCGTTGCCGCCGCGCCTCCGGCGGATATGACCGGAAACGGCGGAGACGGGCGAGGAGCGTGGACTGATAACTCGACGCGGAGACAGCGCCGCGGGCGTCCGAGTTCTGACCGCCGGAGCCGAACGTGCCGGGGGTCGGACTGATCGCCCCGGTCTGCGCCGTGGCGAAGGCCGATTGCGGGTCGCCAAAAGTGGGCGTCGACGCTGCGGCGGGCGGGGCCGCCGGCGGAACGGCTCGAGCCGCTTTTCTCGCCGCCTGCGCCGCGGCTCTCCTGGCGGCGACCGACTTCTCTGCTCTTGCTGCGGCGGTCTTCACGGCTTTTTCGGCGGCAGCCTTGGCGCGCTCGGCTTTTGCGATTTCCGCCTTGGCGGTGCGTTCGGCCGGTGAGTCGGGACGGGGGCGCGGGAGCGGTGCGTATGCAAGCACGAGGGGATCGGGCTGCATCTCAACGTCGGCGGGGGCCGCGGACAGCGGGCTGCTGGCCGGCGGAGCCGGCCGCGGAGGCTCGGAAAGTGCCAGCGGATTGGCAGAGCCCGGGGCGGTCGCGTCGGCAGGCGCGGGCGCCGGCTCTTCGCTTGCCGACTTCGCTGCGGGCCGGGCGAGTGCTGCCGAGATCGCGGTGGGCGCTGTGGCGGCAGTTTGGGGCGGCGCTTCGGTCGGAGGAAGGATCGTATTGTCGGCGAGGACCGGCGGCGCCTCGGTGACGGGTTGCGGGATGTCGGTCGCGCCCGGCGATGTCGCAGCGGGTGCTGTGACGGGTTCGCCGGCCGGGGCTGCCGGTGCTTCCGATGGCTGGGCAGCGAGGGCCGGCGCCAGTGCCGCGGCCACGGCTATTTTGCGACCGGTGGGGGAGAGGCTGGTTTGCGGCGTGGCGGTCGCGTCCGCGACGGGTATCATTGCCGCCGGGAGTGAGGTCTCGGCGACAATTGCCGGCGTCTCTTCGAACACTTGCCCGGCGGCCGACGCCTTTGTCGCAAAGGCTGGCAATGTTCTGGCGATCGCCCGCGCGAGCCGGGGTCTGGCGATCGTGGCAGTTGCCGGCGACGCCGCCACGACTGCCTGCGCCCGCGTGGAGCGGGACTGCACTGGCTCGGCTTCCGGCCCGGCGGCGGCGATGATGGCCTCAATCGTTGATGACGGAGTTGCAGCGACCGGCGCCATGGCGCCAGGGCGCGCAACCGGTTCGTTCACCGGAGTGGCCGGCTTCGCCGGCGCCTGCTCGCCGGGGGACTCGGCCAGGGGCCCTCCGGACTGGGGGGGCGCAGCGCGGGCGGCCTCGGAAGTCAGTTGAGTAGCTTCCGGAATATCGAACCGCGCCGCCGCATCATCGTCCTCCGCCTCCACGGCAGCGGTCAGACTCTCCTCTGCGATGACGAGGCTGGCCTCGGGCGCGGTCGCGGTCGCTTCCGCGATCTTGGCAGCCGCGGCGGCCTCTTCAGGCGTCTCGGTGACGGTTGCGGAGTCGAGAAGCGTGCCTACGCTGAGGGGCGCCAAGGATCCGGAGCCATCGCCCGGAACGCCGCCGACGATGTCAACCGAAATGCCTTCGATGAAGGTCGCTTCGTCGGTATCTGCCGTGGCGCGCGCCCCGCCGAACGGACTGCTCCACATGGCGATCGCGACAATGGCGGCGTGGATGAAGAGCGTGAAGCCGAACAGGCGGCGGAAGGCCGAACTGTCCGCAGCGTCGTTCCCCAACGGATCATGGATCTCGATGGCCGAGATCGTGACTTCGGGGGCTTTCTCGGGGCCTGGTGCATTGGCGGCAGGTGCAAAGACCGGGGCGAGGGACACGGGCGGCGCCACCTCCGCCGGGGCGTGCTCTTCCGCGTTACCCTCGATCAGGCGAAATTTCAGCGCCGGAGACACGGGCCGGTTCGGCCTGGCTCGTCAGAAGTCAAACGGAACGGCGGCGCGCGTCGAAAGGCCGATCGCGGCGAGGCAATCGCCGGGCCCGACGCCAGCACCCGAACAGGTCTTGACGTCATCCAGTACCAGCCGGCTCACGTCGCTGCAGACCACCTTGTCGCCGAGGCCGAAGCGCGAAATGCGCGTCTTGCCGACGGGTATGGAGCCGAAATCAAACGACAGGAAAACGGTGGCATGGCCTTTCCCGTCGAAGGCGACGACGCTGAAGGCGAACTTGTCGAGGGCCTTGCCGAGGCCGTTGTTGAGAACGAACACGGCCTGGCAACCGGTGTCGCCCTGCTGGAGGTCGTTCAGCTCAACACTGATCTTCGGCGCTTCGGCAGCCAGCGCCGCGGAGGTGAAAAGCATCGTTCCGGCGAGTGCGCCGGCGGCAAGGATTTTTCGCATGGGGTCAAACTTCGGCCTCTGTGGGAATGACACGGGTATCGGCAAGCGCTTCAAAGCCCTCCAAGGCAGGGTGGCCGATATGGATGTCGCTGACGCCGTCGGCGCCCGCGTGGGCGCGGCGGAAGGTATCCGAATTCGTCCAGGCGTGGCCGCGAGTCACCCGAAAGCGATTCATGGCGATGAACATACCAGTGTCTCCATTGCCGTACCTGTTGCGAATATGACTCATCGCCGAATTTTCTGGTGACTCGCGGCCCGGCGGATCGTCTGCCCGCCGAAGAGCGTGACCCCCGTGGTCCTAACTGGAACCGTCGAGGGTGTAGTGGCGCTTGCCGCCGCCGGTCATCGGGACGGGCGTGTTGACGAGGCCGATGGTCCAGCCGGGACCAAGTGCGGCGAGAACATGCGCGGTGATCGCGTCCGCCGCGTCGCCTCGGCCTGTCGCAGGTTCGTGGCGGAGTTCGGTCTTGCCCGGCCCGGTCTGGACCAGTTGCCAGGCCTGGTGGCCCAGCCATTCGGAAATTGCGACGCGGTCGATTGGCGGCAGCCGGTGTGAACCATCGGGATAGCGGAACATGCTCTCGCGCCTTCCGGCGAAGCGCTCAATGGTCGGTAGTGAACGGCCGCAAGGGCAGGGGCCGCCGGCGATGGCGAAGTCGCCGGAGCGATAGCGGATGAGCGGCATGGCGTAGTTGTAGAACGGGGTGACGACGACCTCTCCCGTCTCTCCCGGCGCGCAGGGGCGTCCTGTTTCATTGAGGAGTTCGACGAGAATCCGTTCGCTCTGGATATGGAGGAGATTCGAATCAGGACACTGGATGGCAATCGGGCCGGCCTCGGACGAGGTGAGGATGTCGATGACATGGCTGCCGAATCTCTGCCGGGCCAGGGACGCCACTTCGGGCGCCAGATACTCAGCCGCCGCGATCAGGACTGGAATCGATGGCGTCATGCCGGACCGGCGGCTTTCCAGCCCCAGTCCGAGGACGTTGCGCGGCAGCGTGTTGACGTAGCTCGGGGCGCGTTCGGTCAGGCGACGGAGCTGGGCGTCGGCAGGCAGGTCGATGTCCATGTGGACACGGTCGCCGAGTTCGGCTTCGTCGCGCCACGGAAAGCCCCATTTCCGGAACACCCGATCCTCGCCCCAGCGGGCCGCATAGGCGCGGTTGCGTATCATGAAGAGCGGGCGGCCCTGATCCATGCCAAGGGCGGTGAACAGGCGGTAGGTGACCGCGACGCGGCCGACGACGTCGAGGCCGGAGACCGCCGTCTGAATTGGCTCGGCCGTACTGCCGCCGCTCGACAGGTGGCGAATGGCACCGTGCCCGGGGGGCATTTCGCTTGCCCGCAACGCTTCGCCATGAGCGGCAAGAGTTGCGCGGCTGATAGTCGGCAGATCCAGCCAGGCCGGGGAGCGGGTGTCCAGCAGGGCGGTCGGCGGGCGCCGATCCCGATAGAAAGGGACGTTTGCGGCCGCATGGGCGAGGAAGCGCTGGATCAGGTCCGCCTGATAGGCTTCAAGCTCAGGGCCAGGCAGGCGCTCGGTAGCCAGCAGCGTTGCGAGAAATGCCTCTTCGCCGCCTGCCCGTGTCACGGCGCCTCCGAATCAAAAGGGCGGCTTCGAAGCCGCCCAAGATCGTTCCAGGTATTTCGGTTGCGCTATCCGTTATCCGGGGCATCGTCGGCTACGGACGGTAAGTCGACCGCAACTGAGAGCTGGAGGTCGTCGCCGATCGACGGGGCACCGGCTAAATCATCCGCAACGGCGGGACCGGCGTCGTCGCTCAAGGTCAGGTCGTGAAGGGTGAGGAACGCCTTCGGCATAGGGAAAACCTCGTCGTAAAGCTGGGACTCACGAGTCCGAAACGTCATCCGCGACCGAAACGATGCTCACGTCATCGCCAATTGACGGCCCGACGTGGGCGACGTCGTCACCGACACAAACCATCCCTTCAACAGCGACCGCAGGACCCAACGGCCTCACACCGATAAGATCGAGCAAAGTGAGCAACTTGGAAGACATAGAAAGCTCCTGCGCTGCGAGTCCGTTGCGTCTCTGGGCAGGGTCCCCCATCACAGGTGACCCGTCAATCTGGCTTTCGCTACAATTGCCGGATTTCAGCACTTTCCAGTTCCGTCTGCTACGCTTTTCTTGACCGTGTGACCTCTCTGATACACGACGCCGGTCACGTGGGTCATGAGGCCTCGGCACGGGTTCGCTCAATCAGGGCGTCTGCTGCCGTGTCCAGCGCGTTGAACTGCGAATAGAGGCGGTCCCGGACTTCCGGGGGGTAGCCTCGCGCGGCAGGCGACGAGATGTGCCAGGTGAAGCCGCCCGGGTTGGTCTCCAGTACGAAGAGCCGCCCGGTCGTCCGTTCCCGGGCGATGTCGATGCCGTGGCACGGATACTCGGGAATCGCGTTGGCTGCCGCTATGGCAAGGTCCAGCGCATCCTGCTGAATGACGAGCTGAAGCTTTCGTTTCACGCCCTTCCGGTTGTAGGCGATCTCGCCGCCCATGCGGTCCACGACCACGGCGAGAGGCGGCTGCGGCAGCACATGGAGGCCCATCAGCATGTAGATGGGCCGGCTGAACATGGTCAGAACGCGGTATTCGTAAATCCGGCCTGCGAGGTCAGCGCTATCGACATACCGCTGAATCATCATCGGGATCTGGCCGCCCTTTGTCAGTTCGTCGAAGCGTGCGGCAACTGTGCTCGTGCGAACCAGGCGGACGAGCTGACCCTTTGAGCTGCCTTTGCCGGCAGGCTTGGCAATGACGAACTCGCCCCACTTCCTCTCGTCCAGCGGCTGGTTGGGGCGGAGGAGAACCGCTTTCGGCATGGGCACGCCGGCAGAGGTGAGCCGCTCGAGCTGGCTGAGTTTATCGAGGGCGCGGCCCTCATAAATCTTTCCGCGGCTCGGCCTGAATGCGGCAAGCGGGTTGACACTGAAGGTCAGGGAAGGGCGAGTTGCCTGCCAGACCGCGATGTCGTGGCATGGCTGGGAGGCATCGGCCAAACGGACCTCGATGTCGGGCGCCCGGGCTT
>JBDTLN010000082.1:0-7731 GCA_039934795.1 Bauldia sp.
ATACGGCTCGCTTCCACAGGGGCGTATCGACCTACCCGGCAATCGGCGACCCGGCCATGCTGATCGGCACCCGCGAACTGCGCATCATCTACGACACCGCGCGTTCGAACACGATCGACGTCGGCTCGCTCCATCAGGACGCTGCCATCGGCGCTTATCTCAATGTCGACGATCTGCTCAGCAAGCATTTTGCCCTGCTCGGCACCACCGGCGTCGGCAAGTCCAGTGGCATGGCGCTGATCCTCAACGAGATCCTCGCCGCCCGCCCCGACCTCCGCGTCTTTCTCCTCGACGTTCACAACGAGTACGGCCGCTGCTTCGGCGATCACGCCGTCGTCCTCAACCTGCGAAACCTCAAGCTGCCCTTCTGGCTGTTCAACTTCGAGGAATTCATCGACGTCATCTTCGGCGCGCGCCCGGGCCTCGAAGAGGAAGCCGAGATACTCGCCGAGCTGATTCCGCAGGCCAAGAACGCCTATGCGCAGAGCCGCAACGCGACCGAACGCCCGCTCGTCAAGCGCAGCGACCAGAGAAGCGCCGGCTTCACCGCCGACACGCCGGTGCCCTACCGGCTGGATGAACTCGTACGGCTCATCGACGAGCGCCTCGGCAAGCTCGAGAACCGCGCGTCGCGCCTGAAATATCACAAGGTGATGACCCGCATCGAGGTCGTGCGCAACGATCCGCGCTACGCGTTCATGTTCGACAGCGCCAATGTCGGCGGCGACACGATGGCGGATGTCCTCAAACAATTGTTCCGGCTGACGCAGGACGGCAGGTCGATGTCGATCATGCAGCTCGCCGGGTTCCCGGCCGAGGTGCTCGATTCGGTGGTCTCGGTGCTTTGCCGCATGGCCTTCGATTTTGGCCAGTGGAGCGATGGCGCGGTGCCGCTGCTCTTCGTCTGCGAGGAGGCGCACCGCTACGCTTCCGCCGATCATTCGATCGGCTTCGGGCCGACGCGACGGGCCTTGTCGCGCATCGCCAAGGAAGGACGCAAATACGGGACCTATCTCGCCCTGGTGACGCAGCGGCCGGCCGAGCTCGACGCCACCATCATCTCCCAGTGCAACACGCTCCTTGCCATGCGCCTCGCCAACGAGCGCGATCAGGCGTTGCTCCGTTCCGCGGTATCCGATGCCGCTGCCAACCTCCTCGGCTTCGTGTCGTCGCTTGGCACGGGTGAGGTTCTCGCTTTCGGCGAGGGTGTCGCCCTGCCGGCGCGCCTGAAATTCCGCGAGCTGCCGCGTGAGTTCACCCCGCGCAGCGAAGCCCTTCGCGATCGCACCATCGACGCCAACGCCGGCAACCCGGATGAATTCATCGACGCCGCGATCGAACGGTGGCGCGGGGCGACGATGAGTTCGAAGTGGCGGGGCGACACTGCGCCCGGTACGGTCCCGCGCGAAGCCCTCGCGGAAAGCGCACCAATCGACCCCGGCGTCCGCGCCGACCGGCCGAGCGTGCTGAGAAAATCCGCGGCGGCCCGAGTGCTCTGAACCGGCGATAGCGGGAGACCAGGGGCCTGCGCACGCGGATGCCTGAATTCCTGGCCGTTCCGCGGCCGGCCGGCCATGTGGCTCCAACCCCTCGCCCCTTTCGCCGCGCCGCGGCACGCCTTACATCCGTCCCGTCGGCTCGACCTCTGGGGCCGCCTGGAGCCGGCTATTGTCCTTGACGTCCATCACCGACGAGACGCGCCTCGCCCTGTCGACGCTTGCCGAGCGCACGGTCGGCCTTGTCAATCCATCCGTCCGCCTCGGCGTCACCGGCCTCGCCCGCGCCGGCAAGACGGTGTTCATCGTCGCCCTCATCCACAATCTCGTCCATGGCGGGCGGCTGCCGCTCTTCAAGGCCTGGTCGAGCGGCCGCATTTCGCGGGCGGGCCTCGAGCCGCAGCCCGACGACGCCGTCCCGCGTTTCGACTACGAACGCCACGTCCGCGACCTCGTCGAGGAACGCACCTGGCCGGAATCGACCCGCCAGATCGCCGAGCTGCGCCTCACCATCGAATACGAGTCCGCCTCGTTCTTCTCGCGCCGCTTCGGCAGCGGCCGGCTCAATCTCGACATTGTCGACTACCCCGGCGAGTGGCTCCTTGACCTCGCCCTCCTTGGCAAGGACTACGCAACGTGGTCGCGAGAGGCGATTGCCTTCGCCCGCGGTCCCGCCCACTACGCTATCGCTGCGCCGTTCCTCTCCCGCCTCGCCGAGAGCAGCGCCGAGGGCCGCGCCGACGAGACGCGCGCCCGCGAACTTGCCGCCCTCTTCACGGCCTATCTCCGCGCCCTGCGCGCCGACGGCAACCGTATCGCCACCCAGCCGCCCGGACGCTTCCTCATGCCCGGCGACCTCGAGGGCTCGCCGGCGCTGACCTTCGCGCCCCTCATCCTTGCCGGCGACGATCTCGGCGAATCCCATTCCCTCGCCCGCATGATGGCCCGCCGCTACGACGCCTATCGCTCGGCGATCGTCAGGCCCTTCTTCCGCGACCACTTCGCCCGCCTCGACCGCCAGATCGTCCTCGTCGATGCCCTTCAAGCCCTCAATGGCGGTAGCGACGCCGTCGCCGACCTTGAGCTGGCGCTCGCCAACACCCTTTCCGCTTTCCGCCTCGGCTCGACCAGCTGGCTGACCGGTCTCGTCTCCCGGCGCATCGATCGCCTCCTCTTCGCCGCCACCAAGGCCGACCATCTCCACCATGAGGACCACGACCGCCTGGAGGCGATCCTTGCCCGCCTCGTCGCCCGCGCCATCGAGCGCGCCCGCCTCAAGGGCACAAAGGTCGACGTCCTTGCGCTGGCCTCCGTCCGCGCCACGCGCGAAGGCTCGGTCACCCGCGGCAACGAGCGCCTCGCCACCATCGTCGGCACCCCGCTCCCCGGCGAGACGGTGGACGGCAAGGTCTTCGACGGCGCGACCGAAACCGCCATCTTCCCCGGCGACCTGCCCTCGGACCCCGACAGGATTTTCGCGCGGAATGGCGGCGGGACGGACCTGCCGCTCCGCTTCGTTCGCTTCCGCCCGCCGCGCCTGGAGCGGAGCGCCGAGGGCCTGACCCTTTCCCTGCCGCACATCCGCCTCGACCGTGCCCTCGAATTTCTCCTCGGAGATCGCCTCGCATGACCTTGCAGAGAAAGCCCATGGCCTTCGACGTGGACGAGGTCGAGGTGGCGACCGCCGAACCCGACCTGTTCGGCACCGAACCCGGACTTGCCCACGAGCTTGATTCGCTCGGTGCGCTCGTCCCCGCCGGTGCGTCCGTACCTGTCGTGCCGAGGAAGCGCCGCTGGCTCGGCATCCTTTCGGCCGCCGTCGGCGGCCTGATCACGCTCGCCATTGGCCTCGCCATCGACAACCTGGTCCGCGAGCTCTTCGCCCGCAACGACTGGCTCGGCTGGCTGGCGCTCGCCCTGACCGCCGTCGCCGTCGTCGCCGTCCTCGCCCTCGCCATCCGCGAGATCGCCGGCCTTCTCCGCCTCCGCCGCATCGAGCACATCCACGCGCGGGCCCTCGACGCCGTCACCGCCGACGACCGCAAGCTGGCGCTCTCCGTGGTCGGCGAGCTGAATGCCCTCTACCGCAGCCGTCCCGACACCGCCCGCGGCCGCGCCGCCCTCGCCCGCCATGCCTCCGAGATCATCGACGGCCGCGATCTCGTCGGTCTCGCCGAGCACGAATTGCTGCTGTCCTTCGACGATGCCGCCCGCCGCATGGTCCTCTCCTCCGCCAAGCGCGTCGTCCTTGTCACCGCCATCTCGCCCCGCGCCCTGGTCGACCTGCTTTTCGTCGGCGCCGAGATTCTCCGCCTCATCCGCCGCCTCGCCACGCTTTATGGCGGCCGGCCGGGCGCGCTCGGCTTCTTCCGCCTCATCCGCGCCGCTATCTCGCACCTCGCCATCACCGGCGGCATGGCGGCCGGCGACTCCCTCGTCTCCCAGATCCTCGGCCACGGCCTCGCCGCCCGCCTTTCCGCCCGTCTTGGCGAAGGCGTCGTCAACGGCCTCCTCACCGCCCGCGTCGGCATCGCCGCCATCGAGGTCTGCCGCCCGCTTCCCTTCGTCACCGGCCGCCCGCCGCGCCTCGCCGACGTCATGGCCGAACTCACCAGCCTGACGAGCAAAAGCGCGACGTAGTCTGCGCGCTACTTGCCGCTTTGCCGTTCGGCATATCGGTCGACCAGCGCACGGATCATTCGCTGGTAAGGCACCCGCCTTCGCTTCGCCTCGCCCTTGAAGAAGGCAAGGCTGCGCCGCGACAGCGTGAGCGTCACCTTCACGTTGTCCTCCACCGGAACAAGCTCATCCGGGGGCGGCAGAAAATCATCCACGACTCGGACCCTGCCGATCTCACCTGCGCTGTATTGGGCTGTTTTGCTTTTCATAAATTGTCTTTCCTTTGCGCCAGTAGCCGGCCCCGATAATCCGAACGCGGCCGTCACGCCACGTGAACCGCACCGTCATCACGCCGGCGCCGACCCGGCCAAAACAGAAATAGCGGCGCTCGCCATCGCCGTGCTCGAGGTCCTCGGCGACGATGCGCTTCGGGTCGAGAAACGCATATTGGGCTTCGACAAAAGCGACGCCGTGCTTGGCGCGGTTGATCCTGTCCTTTGTTGCGTCCCATTCAAAACTTGGCCTGCCTGCCATATGGCAATAATGCCATATTCTGGTATGTATGCAAGGCTTGGAGCCCGGGGATAACCCGGAACTTATCCCCGCTCTCCGAACCTCCCTTATCCTGCTTGCATCCCTGCTCAGTGAGGGGCGCTCTCTAGAGGCGTCTTTTGAGCGGAGCGGGGTGTGGCGCCCGCGACGCGCTCCACATTCGGAGCGACGGCGGCGAGGGAAACCTCGCCACGGAAAGGAACGACGGTTCCGAACGTCCCGGGAGGCCTCCGTCAAGCTCGCCCACGGGCACTACGACCCGTTGCCAGGAGCTGGCCATAAGGGCGAGGCGCGCCACCCGGAGCTACCCGCGAGGGCAGCGAAGAGTGGAGCAGGGCTGAAGGTGTGAGCGTGACCAAGGCGCAAGCCGCACGCGGAAACCGGAGGCCCGGCGTCTCGTTCCGGAGCGCGAGGATGGAGGTCTGACAGAACGCTGCGGCGGGCGCTCGGCGAGCGCCCAACTGCGGACTACCCGCCTGGCGCAAGCCGGGCGCCCGCCACCCCCTCATCGTTTGAGGGGCAGCAAGATCAACGCCTCGGAGCGGCAACGCTGGCGAGAAGGAGAAACCGTGTCTTACACATCCCACACCGCCCGCATCGGTCCGCCGACCGGATCCTCCGCCGGCACCTTCACCGCCGCGATCCGTGCCCGGATGCCGGCCTTGTCTTCTGCGCCCTCGCGCATCAGGTCGGCCCACTGTCCGCCGGGATAGGCGCCGATGACGAGGAGGTCGTCGCTCGCCGAGAGGCGCTTGTGGCCTACCCCGGCCGGGATCAACACGGCATCGCCGGCCTTGACGTGAAGGGTCTGACCGCCCTCGCCGCCGAAGCGCACCCCGGCTTCGCCCTCGGCGATGCCGAGCACTTCATGTGCCGTCGAATGATAGTGGTGAAACGGGAAGATGCCGTTTCGCCAGCCGCCGCCCCATCCATGTCGCTGGAACAGCGTCTCGAACGCCACCGCCGCATTGCCGGCGGCCGCGTCGATCGCCCCGGCATAGACGATCAGCTTGAGGCGGCTGTTCGGCACATCCCCGTCATCGGCGAAGAGGAAGGTCTCGGTGCGCATCTTTCCGGCTCTCCAGACGTCGACATTGGTAATTTGACAGTCCCGGCTCCCGCCGCCAAGAGTCGCCGGAATCGCGGTGGCGGCAAGCCATCGGCCTCAGGACGCCTCCAGGGACAAGCCGGCCGCCGCATGAGATCGATCGGATTCGGCCTTGAGCGGGTCGCGTGGCTGGCGCTCGACCGTCCGCGCGCCACTGGCATCGTCTTCGTCCTCGTCCTCATCGCCGCTGGCATCGGCGTCACGCGCCTGTCCTTCGACCAGGACCTCCGCAACATCTTCAGCGGCCAGATCGCGGCCGAATCGCGCAAGATCGCCGCCGCCCAGCAATTCGTCGATCCCGAGGACGAGACCGTCCTCCTCGTCGAAGGCAAGACCCTTGGCGATCCGGCGGTCTTCCAGCATCTGCAGGATCTCCAGTTCGAACTGCAACTCGTCGACGGTGTCGAGAGCGTCTACTCCCTCTTTGCCCTTCGCGAGGCTCCCGACGCCGATGGCAACGCGCCCCTCGTCGTTGCCGATCCAGGAGCCGGCCTCACTCCTGAGCTTGCGGCGCGCATTCGCAGCCATCCCATCCTTGGCCAGAAACTCCTCACCGCAAACGGCGACGGCCTGGTGTTCATTATCACGCCCATCGACGCCCGCGATCCGGTCAATACACCCCGGCGCCTCAAGACGGACATCGAGGCGAAAGCATCGGAACTGCTTTCCGGAACGGGGCTGACGGCGACCGTCACCGGCTTTCCGACGATCCGCGTCGCCATCGTCGAGGTCCTCAAGCGCGACCAGCTCGTCCTCAACGGCGCTGGAGCGATCATCGGCTTTTTGATGAGCCTGATCGCTTTCCGGTCAGTTGCCGCTGCCATGATGACCGCCATTCCGGCGATCGTCGGCGCTTTCGTCGTGATGGGCGGAATGGGCCTCCTCGGCGTGCCGGTCACCGTCATGTCGAGCGTCGTGCCGGCGCTGGTCATGATCCTTGGCTATGCCGACGGTATGCACCTCAGCCATGCCTGGCGGCATCATCGCGACCACGGCGCTTCCCCCCTCGAGGCAGAGCGCCTGGCGCAGAAGGAGGTTGGCGCCGCTTGCATGTTGACCGCGGTCACGGTCTCGCTTGCCTTCCTGTCCCTGTCGATCACCGACATCGCCATCATCCGCGATTTCGCCTTCACCGGGGCAGTGGCCATGCTCTTCGGTTGCTCTGCGGTACTCATCGCCCATACGCTCGGTGCCATTCTCATAGGGCGCTACTGGAAAGGCCGGAGCGGCCGGGCGCGAACGCTGCTGGTCTGGTTCGAGGGCCCGTGTGCAGCGCTCGGGCGCTTTGTCGTCGACCGCGCCCGGCCGATCAGCCTCATCTCCCTCGTTCTCTTCTTTGTGCTCGGCGCCATGTATCTCGCCGTCCCGCCCGAGCACTCGATCAGCGAAAACCTGCAGGCCAGGGATCCGGCCAACGCCGCGCTGCAACGCTTCGACGCCAATTTCGGCGGCGCCTTCCCGGTTGAGGTTGTCGTTCCCCTCGAGGGGAGCGCGCCGACTTCGCCGGAGGCGCTCCGCAGGATCCGGTCCGTGCATCAGGCGGTGGCCGCGGTCGACGGCGTCGACACGCCGCTGTCCCTCTGGAGCCTCGTCGACTGGCTGGGCGACATCGACGCTCCGACGCTGACAAAGCTCGCTTGGTTCCTCGATGAAATGCCGCCCGAGGTTCGCTCGCGCTTCCTCGGCAATGGCGGCGCCGTACTGGTGACCGCCAACATCCATGAGGCGCCGAACTATGTAACGACGCCGCTCCTCGACCGCATCGAGGCCGCCGCCAAGGCCGCCGGCGGCCCCGGAGTCGTGATCACCGGCGCCACGGTAGTCACCAACCGCGAAAGCACCCGGACGATCGCCAATCTCAACTTCAACCTCGCCACGGCGGTCTTCGGCGACATCATCCTCCTGGTGCTCGCCTTCCGCAATCTACCGATCGGCGTGGTTTCGACCTTCGCCAAC
>JBDTLN010000083.1:0-7723 GCA_039934795.1 Bauldia sp.
CCTCGGAGCGGCAACGCTGGCGAGAAGGAGAAAGCATGTCGCCCTGCCAGAGCAGTTTCCCGCACACCCACCCTCCCCTGTGGGAGGGTCAAAACCGGCTCGGCGATTTTGGCGAGGGTTACAGGATCAGCGATCCGCCCGCCGGCCGTGTGTCTGGCAAAGCCAACTCTCGACCGCCTTAGACGACCCGGTCAGCGTTTACCCTCCCGCGCTGCACCCGGTGAGGAACATCAACCCACCCCTTGCGTTGTCGGCCATGCCGGCCATATCCTGCTGCAGCGCAAAAACGTTTCAGCGCCGCGCGTTCGGCGCGCGTGAAAGGCCGGGGCCTTGTCCTATTATCAGCTCTACGAACTCAATCACGCTGCCATCGGCCCCTTCCGGGCGATGGCCGACGCCACCAGGCTCTACTTTCAGAACCCTCTCAACCCGCTCTCCCAGACGCCCTTCGGGCGCGGTGTTGCCGCCGCTGCCGAGCTCTTCGAGCGCACCACCCGCCGCTACGGGAAGCCCGAATTTGGCATCGGCTCGACGCTCGTCCGTGGTGTACGCCTGCCGGTGCGCGAGCAGGTCGTCTGGCAGCGGCCCTTCTGCCGGCTCGTTCATTTCGAGAAGACCGGTGAGCTAAAGGCGCCCCAGCCGAAGCTCCTCATCGTCGCGCCCATGTCGGGCCATTACGCGACGCTCCTGCGCGGCACCGTGGAAGCGTTTCTCCCCGATCACGATGTCTACATCACCGACTGGGCCGATGCGCGCATGGTCCCGGTCGCCGAGGGCGATTTCAATCTCGACGACTACATCGACTACCTGATCTCCATCCATCATTTCCTCGGCGCCGGCGCCCACGTCGTCGCCGTATGCCAGCCTTCGGTGCCGGTCCTGGCGGCGGTCGCGTTGATGGAGGCCGGCGGCGACGCGCATCTACCGGCGACCATGACCCTGATGGGCGGGCCGATCGATACGCGCATCAGCCCGACGGCGGTCAACACCCTCGCCAACAACCGCCCGATCGAGTGGTTCCAGCAGAACGCCATCATGACGGTGCCGTTCCCGCACCCCGGCGTCATGCGCAAGGTCTATCCGGGCTTCCTCCAGATCTCCGGCTTCCTCAGCATGAACCTGGAGAAGCACATGGAGGCGCATCGCGACTTCTTCGGGCACCTGGTCAAGGGCGACGGCGATTCCGCCGACAAGCATCGCGATTTCTATGACGAGTACATGGCGGTGATGGACCTCACGGCCGAGTTCTATCTGCAGACCGTCGACACGGTCTTCATTCACCACCAGCTGCCGAAGGGCGAAATGCGCCATCGCGGCAAGCTGGTCAAGCCGGCGTCGATCAAGACCGTGGCGCTGCTCACCATCGAGGGCGAGAACGACGATATTTCCGGCCTCGGTCAAACGAAGGCGGCGCACGATATCTGCACGTCGATCCCGGCTTCGATGAAGGCGCATTACATGCAGCCGCAGGTCGGTCACTACGGCGTCTTCAACGGCTCGCGCTTCCGTTCCGAGATCGCTCCGCGCATCGCCGATTTCATCGCCACCCATGGCCGGGCGAAAGCCAATGGCAACGGGAAGGCGCATGTCAGCGGCGGCGCGCCGAAACGGCTGGCCGCGGCGGCGAAGTCGCACTAGCGGCGAGGCTTTCGGCGCTTGTCGCTTTTTGCTTGAATCGCCATTCGGCCCTCCCCACCTGCGATAAGTTACGTCGCAACAGGGGAAGGAAATGGTCACCTCCAATGCCCTGCGTCCGGCCTGGACGCCGCTTACTATCGCCTTGATGATCATCGGCTTCATCGTCTTCTGGCCGCTTGGTCTGTTGATGCTCGGCTACATCATGTGGGGGCATCGCGTCCCCGAGCTGAAGCGCCACTTCGAAGGCGCCGGCGATTCCATGGCCCGCGACTTCCGCGGCTGCTGGGGTTCGCGGCGCAGCTACTCCGGCAATTCGCGGAGCGGCAACTTCGCCTTCGACGACTATCGCGAGAAAGAGCTGAGGCGGCTCGACGAAGAGCGCCGGCGGCTCGACCAGGAGCGCCGCGAGTTCGAGGCCTATGTGCACGACCTCCGCCGTGCCCGCGACAAGGAAGAGTTCGACCGGTTCATGACCAACCGCACGGCCCGCCGCGCCGATGGCGAGCCAAAGGATGGCGAGACGATCGACCTCTGAGGTTCAATGGACTCTGAGGGCATCGACGATGCCTTTGCGGCGGGACCGAAAGGTTCCGCCGCACTTCTTTCCCCCGGCGGAATCGCTTCGTGCCATCATCGGCCGACAACTGATTCGGCTGGCGCCGCCTGATGAATTTTCTCTTCCGCAAGCCTCAGCCGCCCGTCACCCAGCACTTCGAAGTCGCGACCGATCGCGGGCCCGTTTCCGTCAGCCTGCGCCGCGACACCCGGGCGCGGAACTACACCCTCCGCGTCAAGGGCGCGGCGCGGCAGCCGGTCCTCACCATGCCGACGCGCGGCTCGCTCCGCGAAGCCCGTGCCTTCCTCGACCGGCACACCGGCTGGCTTGCCCGCGAGATGGCGCGGCTCCCCGATGTGACGCCGATCGTCGACGGCGCCGTCATTCCGTTTCGCGGCATCCCCCACCGCATCCGCCACATGGCCCAGACCCGCGGCACGGTGACGGCGGTCGATAGCGGTTGCGGACCGGAACTGGTTGTCGCCGGCGGCGCCGAGCATATCAGGCGACGGGTCATCGATTTTCTGAGACGGGAGGCGCGGCGCGACCTCGAGGCGGCGGTCGGACGTTACGCGGAACGGCTTCGCGTGACCCCGACCGCCATTCGCCTGCGTGACACCACCAGCCGCTGGGGCTCCTGCGCGCCGAGCGGCGAATTGTCTTTCTCGTGGCGCCTGATCCTCGCACCGCCCTTCATCCTCGACTATCTCGCCGCCCACGAAGTGACGCACCTTCGCGAGATGAATCACTCGCAGCGCTTCTGGCGGCTCCTCGATGCGGTCTCGCCCGATACGGAACGGGCCCGTCGCTGGCTACGCCGCGAGGGCGCCGCCCTCCACGCCGTCGGCGGCTAAAGCAATGCCGGGAAAAGTGGATTCCACTTTTCCGTCCGATGTTGCGGAAGACAAACGAATCCGGAGGCTCAGCCGCCGAAAAGGCGCTTGAGCAAACCGACCTGCGGCCGCTTCTGTCCGCCGCCAACCTCTCCCGGCGGCACGGGGCCCGTCACATCGTCGGCTGCGATCGAGCCGGTCGGCTCCCCCACCTGCCACTCGCCGTCGGGATTCTGCCATTCCGGCGTCGCCGGGTCGGGCGCCGGCCCGAAATCCTCCGGCGGGCGAAGCGGATCGCTCGCCGTCTCGTAGCTGCGCACGCCAGCGCGATAGTTGCCCGGCAGGTCCGCGACCGGCAGCCCTTCGACGGCGACCGACATGAAATGCTGCCACGTCACCGCCGGCAGGTTGCTGCCGGAGGACTTTCTGGTCGGTTTGCCATTGTCGTTGCCGAACCAGACACCGGTGGCGAGATTCGCGGTGTAGCCGATGAACCAGGCGTCGCGGAAGTTCTGGCTGGTGCCGGTCTTGCCGGCCGCCGGCCAGCCGGGAATCGCCGCTCGCTTGCCTGTGCCCGTCGCCAGCGTTTGCTGCAGCATGGCATTCATCATTCCGACATAGCGCGGCTCGACGACCTGGCCGGGGCCGGAGCCCGAGCGCTGGTAGAGAACCTTGCCCCCGACCGTGGCGATACGCTTGATGACATGCGGGATCACGCCCCGCCCGCCATTGGCGAAGGGAACGAACGCGCCGGTCAGTTCAAGCAGCGTCACCTCGGAAGTGCCGAGCGCAATCGATGGCGTCGCCTGCAGCGGCGAGGCGATGCCGAGGCGCCGGGCGGTGGCGGCGACGGCCTTCGGCCCGACCTCGGCGGTGAGTTGCGCCGAGACCGTGTTGAGCGAGTGCGCCAGCGCTGTCTCCAGCGTCACCGGACCGAAATATTCGTTGGTGTAGTTCTTCGGCTTCCAGCCCTTGATCGACACCGGCTGGTCGACGCGTACAGTCTCCGGCGTCAACCCGTGTTCGAGGGCGGTCAGGTAGACGAATGGCTTGAATGCCGAGCCGGGCTGGCGATGCGCGTTGACGGCCCGGTTGAACTGGCTCTTGGCGTAGTCCCGCCCGCCGACCAGCGCCTTGATCGCGCCTTGCGTGTCCATCGCCACCAGCGCCCCCTGGCTGACGCGGAGTTTGGCGCCGTCGGAGGCCAGCGTTGCGGCGATGGCGCTGGCGGCGACCGCCTGGAGGTGGAGGTCGATGCTGGTGTCGACCACGATGTCCTCGTCAAGCGCGCCGACATAGCCGGGCAGAATGTCCATCACCCAGTCGGCGACGTAGCGCCCGCTGCCGCCGGCGATATCGTGGGCCGGCTTGATCGCCACCGACATGGCAAGGCTTGCCTCGCGGTCGGTGATGAAGCCCTCGCGGCGCATGGCGGCAAGCACGACCTGCGCCCGTCCTTCGGCGGCATCGGCATCGTTGCTCGGCGAGTAGCGGCCGGGCGCCTTGAGGAGGCCGGCCAGCGTCGCAGCTTCTGCTAGAGTGATGTTGCGCGCCGACTTGCCAAAATAGCGAAGCGCCGCGGCGTCGACGCCATAGGCGCCGGAGCCGAGATAGACGCGGTTGAGGTAGAGTTCGAGAATCCGGCGTTTGGAGAGGCTCGCCTCCAGCCAGAGCGCCATCACAACTTCCTGGACCTTCCGCTCAAAGGTCCGCTCAGGCGTGAGGAAAAGGTTCTTGGCGAGCTGCTGGGTGATGGTCGAGCCGCCCTGCACCACGCCGCCGGCCGCATAATTCGTGACGGCAGCCCGGACGAGGCCCACCGGATCGATGCCGAAATGCGAATAGAAGCGCCGGTCCTCGATGGCGATGACCGCTTCCGGCAGATAGGGCGGCATTTCGTCGAGGGTCAGCGCCTCGCCGTTCTTGTCGCCGCGCATGGTGATCAGTTCGCCGTTGTCAGCGAGGATTTTCACCATCGCCGGGCGCTTGGGGACGGTCCATTCCGAGGTCGGCGGCAGCTTGGCGGCGTAGTAGCCGGCGACGGCCCCGACGCCCAGCACCGCAACCACCACCGCGGCGACGGCGTAGCGGATGGTTCTGCGCACCAGCCCGCCGATCCCGCCGAGCAGGCCACCCCCACGCCGCTTGCGACCACGCCTCGGCTTCCGGCCTTTGGCGCGCGGCCGCCGCTCGCGGGAGCTGCCGGTCCGGTCCTTGTCGTCCATGCGAATGTCGAGGCTGCCGTCGGGCTCGGCCCGTCCGCCTTTGCGGCGACGCTTCGCCATGGCCTCGAAATCCCTTGAACGCCGGACTCGGAACAGTCGGCGGTTCTTGGCTCGAAGCTATGCGTCGCGGTTTAAGACGTGGTTAAGCAAAGGCTGGCCACGGCCGGCCTCGATGGGCATATAGGGGTATGGCAAACGCAGCACCGAAGAGGCCGGTCGGGCCCGGCGACCACGTCTTTCTGGTGGACGGCTCGTCCTTTGTGTTCCGCGCCTTTTTCCAGTCGATCAACCAGGACGCCAAATACAACTATCGGTCGGACGGCGTACCGACCGGCGCGGTCCGGCTGTTCGTCACCAAGCTGATCCAGTTCGAGCGCGAGGGTGCCGTCGGAATCAAGCCGACCCACATGGCGATCATTCTCGACAAGTCGGAGCAGACGTTCCGCAAGGAAATCTACCCTGACTACAAGGCAACCCGGCGCGAGCCGCCCGACGAGCTGGTGCCGCAATTCCCGCTGATGCGCGCCGCCATCCGTGCTCTCGGCATGGATCCGATCGAGGAGGCAGGTTTCGAGGCGGACGATCTCATCGCCACCTATGCCTGTCAGGCGCGCGACGCCGGCGCCGAGGTGCTGATCATCTCGTCCGACAAGGACATGATGCAACTCGTCTCCGACCGCGTGCTCGTCTACGACTTCGAGTCCGGCGCCAAGGGCAAGCCTGGCTACCGGCCGGAACGTAAGATCGACCGGGCCGGCGTCATCGACTATTTCGGCGTGCCGCCGGAGAAGGTCACCGATGTCCAGGCTCTCGTCGGCGACACGTCGGACAACGTGCCCGGTGTCCCCGGCATCGGGGTCAAGACCGCGTCCCAGCTCATCATCGAGTATGGCGACCTCGAAACGCTGCTTGCCCGCGCCGGCGAGATCAAGCAGCCGAGGCGCCGCGAACTGCTGACGACCTTCGCCGACCAGGCGCGCCTGTCGAAGCGGCTGGTGACCCTCGAATGCAACATGAAGACAGTCGTGCCGCTCTCCGATCTCGCGGTTCCCGACCCCGACCCGCGTCGGCTTCTCGCCTTCCTCAAGGCGATGGAGTTCAGCACGCTGACCAAGCGCATCGCCGACCTCAACAGGATCGATCCGGAGACGATCGAGTCCGACCCCGCGCTGAAGCCGACGAAGCGCCCGGCGCCGGGTGAGGGCGCCGCGCCACCGCCCGCAGACGCCGTGCCCGCGAAGGCACCGGAGACGGCGTTCCCCGAATCTGCACTTCCGTCACGCCCGGTGCTGCGGCCCTACTTCAACGCGCCCACCTCCGCGAACGGCGCCGGAGCGGCGGGCAACGAGCCGGCGGCGCAGGCGGCGGTTTCCGCGGCGGCCGCCGTGGCGGTCCCCATCAACATCAAGGGCTATGAGACAGTAACGAGCCGAGCGCGCCTGGAGGCCTGGATCGCCGAGGCGAGCGAGCTTGGCCGCGTTGCCGTCGATGTCGAGGCGACGTCCTTCGACCCCATGCAGGGCGAGATCGTCGGCATCAGCCTGGCGACCGCCCCGGCGAAGGCAGCCTACATCCCCCTCGGCCACCGCAATGGCGAAACCGATCTCCTCGGTGGTGGGGTGCTGCCGGGGCAGGTTCCGATGACCGAGGCTCTCGACCTTCTCAAGCCGCTCCTCGAGGACAAGTCGATCCTGAAGATCGGCCAGAACCTCAAATTCGATACCCAACTCTTTGCCCGTCATGACATCGCCCTCGATCCCTATGACGACACCATGCTCCTCGCCTACGCCCTTGATGCGGGCAAGGGCGGCACCGGCATGGACGAGCTGTCGGAGAAGTGGCTTGCCTATACGCCGGTCACTTTCAAGGAAGTCGCCGGCTCTGGCCGTGCGCAGCTGACCTTCGATCGCGTCGCCCTCGACCGGGCGACCGAGTACGCCGCCGAGGACGCCGATGTCACGCTCCGCTTGTGGATGACGCTGAAGCCGCGTTTGCCTGCGGAGCGTATGACCAATCTCTATGAGACGCTGGAGCGGCCGATGGTGCCGGTGCTGGCGCGCATGGAGGCGCGCGGCATCAAGGTCGACCGGCAGATCCTGTCGCGCCTTTCCGGTGAGTTCTCGCAGAAGCTCGGCGGCCTTGAGGCGGAGATCAACGAGCTCGCCGGCGAGCCGTTCAACATCGGCTCGCCGAAACAGCTCGGCGACATCCTATTCGGCAAGCTGGGGCTCCCTGGCGGCAAGAAAACCAAGACCGGCGCCTGGTCGACTGGCGCCGACGTGCTCGAGGAACTCGCCGCGGCGGGCAACCAGCTTTCCGCTCGCATTCTCGACTGGCGGCAGCTGGCAAAGCTCAAGTCGACCTATACCGACCTGCTGCCCGACTACATTCATCCAGAGACCGGCCGCGTCCATACCTCCTACGCCCTTGGCGCCACGACGACGGGGCGGCTGTCGTCCTCCGACCCGAAT
>JBDTLN010000084.1:0-7692 GCA_039934795.1 Bauldia sp.
ACCTCGCGGGCGTCGTCCTCGGCCACGGCGCGGAACTGGTTGCCGATCGGCGCTGTGCCGAAGCCCATCGCCGTCACTTCGAGCCCGCTCCGCCCGAATATGCGCTTGTCCGTCGGCTGCATGAAACGCCTCCCTCTACTTGATGAACGGATATTTGGTTCGGTCGATTGTCAGCGACACCGCGAGGATGATGACGCAGCCCTTGACGATGTCCTGGGTGAAGCTGTTGACGCCGGTCACGTCCATGCCGTTGGTCAGGATGGCGATGACCAGCACGCCGAGGAACGTCCGGTGCGGTCCGCCGATGCCGCCGGAAAGGGCCGTGCCGCCCATCACCACCGCGGCGATGCCGTTGAGGAGGAGCCCGCTGCCGGCGGTCGGCGTCCCGGCGCCGACCTGGCCGGTGAGCATGACGCCGGCGAGCCCGCAAATCGCGCCGCAGAGGACGAAGGCTAGAATCTTGTAGAACGTCACCGGCACCCCGGCATGGGCGGCGACAATCTCGCCGCCGCCGAGGGCGTAGAGATAGCGGCCGAGCCTGGTGCGGAAGGCGATGAAGGTCAGGACCGCCGTCGCGATCAGCGCAATCCAGATGACGTTGGGGATGCCGAAGAGCACCGATCCGTTGACGACGTCGAGGAGGGCCATGTTCTCGAACATGATCGACTGGCCTTGCGAGATCTGGTTGGCGATGCCCGAAAGCACCGACAGCATGCCGAGGGTGACGAGGAAGGACGGCACCTTGAGCTGCGTGACGAGGCTGCCGTTGACGAGTCCGACCAGCGCCCCGACAAGAACCCCGACCATGGTCGCACCCGTCACGCCGAACTGATCCACCGTCGCGGCGGCGAGGATGCCGGTCAGCGTGACGATGGCGCCGATGGAAAGATCGATGGAGCCAATCAGGATGACCATCGTCTCGGCCAGCGCCACGGTGAGCAGCACCGACGACTGGCGGCCGATGTTGAGGGCGTTCGACGACGACAGGAAGAGCGGATTGACGATCGAGAAATAGGCGATCAGCACCACGATCGCGACGATCGGCAGGATGATCGTGCGAAGGTTGAGATTGCTGCCCGCGTGGCGCGCCGTCGCTGTCGTGTCGGTCATGTCCGTCCCTATACCATTGCCGCCACGACATCGACTTCGCGCGGCTTGCGCTCTTTCGGCGCCTCGACCGTAGCCGAGATGGCGCCGTCGCGAAGCACGATGATCCGCGTCGAGAGGCCGATCAGTTCGGGCAAATTGTCCGAGACGAGGAGCACTGCGCCGCCCCCGGCCGCGATCTCCCGCATCAGCGTGTAGATGTCTTCCTTGGCGCCGACATCGAGGCCGCGGCCGGGATCGTCGAGGACGAGGATTGGCACGCCATGGGCGAGCCACTTGGCGAAGACGACCTTCTGCTGGTTACCGCCGGAGAGTGTGCGGCAGGCCGCCGCCGGTCCTGGCGCGCGAACCTTCAGCCGCTTCATCCACTCGACGGTAAGCGCCCGGCTGGCCCGTGCCGAGACGATGCCAAGGAAACGGAGGGTGACCTGACCGAGATTGGGGAGAGTCAGGTTCCACTCGACCGAGTCCGTGCCGATGATACCGGCAACGCTCCGCTCGGCCGGCACGAAGCCGATGCCGTGGCGGATCGCGTCGCGGCGCGAGCCGCGCTTCAGCGCGACGTTGCCGACCGCCACGTCTCCCTCCGCTTGCGCCTCGGCACCGGCGACGATCCGCGCCAGCGTCGACTTGCCCGAGCCGAGCACCCCGGCGACGCCGAGAATCTCGCCCTCGCGGAGGTCGAAGGAAACACCCCGGAGATGCCCCGGCTTGGCGATGCCGACCGCCTTCAGCACGACCCTCGACCCCGGCTCGCGCTGCACCGCCTCGCGATAGTATTCGGCGTTGCGCTGGCGGCCGACGATCAGTTCGTGCAGCGCCACCTCGTCGATGCTGCCAATCGGCCGCTGGTCGACCTTGGTGCCGTCCTTGAGGGCCACGACCTCATCGCAGGTAGCGAAGACGTCCGACAGGCGATGCGAGACGAAAACGAAGGAGGCGCGCGATCGCCAGCGGCGGATGCCGTCGAACAGCTTCTCGGTCTCGTTGTCGGAGAGCGCGCTGGTCGGCTCGTCAAGGAGGATGATCGGCTCGACCGGGTAGATCCGGCTGAGGGCAAACGCCTTGGCGATCTCGACAAGCTGGCGCTGACCGAAGGGCAGGTTGCCGGTCAGCGCTTTCGGGCTGACATCGACGCCGAGCTCGGCCAGCACCTCCTCCGCCTCGCGGATCATGGCGCGCTGGCGCAGCACCCCCGCCGAGAGGAATTTCTGCTCCCGCCCGAGGAAGATGTTCTCGTAGACCGGAATGGTCGGGATCAGCCCCTGTTCCTGGAACACGGTGGCGACGCCATGGCGCGCCGCCTCGGCGACATGCCCGAAGCCGACCGCCACGCCGCCGATGGCGATGGAGCCCGAGTCGGGACGCAACGTCCCGTTGATGATCGACAGGAGTGTCGACTTGCCGGCGCCGTTCTCGCCGACCAGGCCGACGACTTGCCGTCGGCGCAGGACAAAGCTTACCCCGGTCAATGCCTTGGTGCCGGGGTAAGTCTTGCTGATATCGCGAAGTTCGAGCGCCGGGGCGCCGGGGTCGCCGGCCGGGAATTCCGGCCGGCGATCCGCAGTAGCTGGTGTCACTTGAACGGGCCGCTCTTGTAGTGGTCAGCGTAGAGCTTGGTAGCGGCGTCGAACTGCGATTTCCAGTCCGCGGCGTTATAGGCGGCGTTGAGCTTGTCCTTGCCCTCGGCGTCGCCCCAATGCGCGAACGGGTCGATCGGGTAGATGTTGTTCTGTGGATCCCATGAATCCGGATTGAGGGTCCGGCTCATCTTCTTCCAGTCGAACGGCAGATCGGCGGCCTTGTAGATCTTGTCGTCGATCGAACCGGCGGTCTGGGCGGTTGCCGTCAGCGAGCCGGTGTACATGAGCCGCTCCGGCAGGCTCGCCTTCCACCCGGCGAGCGAGTCGAAGAGAAGCACGGCCGCGAAGCCCGCCTGGTAGGGGGCGAGCGAGGTGTTGGTGGCGACGAACTGACCGCCCTTGGCCACTTCCTGGAGGCCGTCGGAGAGACCGTCGATGCCGGAGACCTTGACGCTGGTCATGCCGCGCTCGGTGAGCACGCTGAGTGCGCCGAGTGCCATCGAGTCGTTCTGCGCGAAAACGCCCTTCATGTTGGGGTAGGCAGTGATCATGGACAGCATCGCGGTCCGCGCCTTCTCACGCACCCAGTCGCCGCGGGCGTTGCCGACAATCTTGACGCCGGGGAACTCGGCCGCCGCCTTCATCATGCCGGCGGTGCGGGCGTCGTCGGTCGGCGTCGCCAGGCCCTTGATGTGAACGACCTCGCCTTCGCCGCCGATCGACTCGAACAGCACCTTGCCGACCTGGTAGCCGGCCTCGACCGAGTTGGCGGTCATGTAGGCGACGAAGTGATCGCCGACATCCGGCGGCGTGAACCACGCCGGGATCTCCCACAGCGCCGCGTAGTAGACGCCGTTCTCCTCGCAGATGCGCGCCACCATCGGCACCTCGCCGGCGGCGACCACGGTGTTGACGAGCATGTTGACGCCCTGCGTCGGCAGGCCGCGCACCTGGCTCAGCTCCCGGGCCGCGTCATTGTCGTGATAGAGCTCGGCACTGTCGATCTTGAGGGCGTCGGCCGTGGCCTTAAAGCCCTTCACGAAGGCCGCCCAGTAGTCGTTGGCGAGGGTCGCGACGTTGACCGCGATCTTGCCGGTCGGCTGGGCAAGGGCCCCGCCGATGCCGCCAAGAGCGGCGCTCGCCGGGATGCTGATGCCGGCGGCGCCGGCAAGCTGCATGAATACGCGCCGCGAGACGCCATCCTTCATGGCGAGCGCGGTTCTGACGATCTGTTCTTCTCTGGACATGTCTTTTCCTCCGTTGCTTCTCGTTGATCAGGCCTTATTCAATCGATTGCGATAGTCCGCACAGTAAGAGAATCCATGCGACCCCAGCGAAGCTGCGGATCGCGCCGACGGTGCCTTGCTCCTTTCCTTTCCATTCGGTCAGGCGGCGGAGTAGCCGCCGTCGACCATCAAGAAGTGACCTGTGATGCCGCTGGCCACGTCGAATGCCAGGAACGCCGCACCCGAGGCGATCTCTGCCGGTTTCATCAACCGGCCGACAGGCGTCGGAACGATCGGCGAGAACGACCTTGGCCCCGAGCCGCAGGAGGCGCCGGGTGATCTCGGCGCGGATGCCGCGCGCCGCCCGACTTTTCCGTCGAGGCGATAGGGATCGGTTGTGGCCATTCTTCCTCTCCTCCGACATCGAGGGGCGTTTTCGCCCTCTTGTTTGTCTTTATCTTGAACAGTGACAGCGGTGGTTGATGTATCCTTTGTCTCTGCCCGATCGAAAACAGGGCCGTCGCGGCCGGCGTCTTAAAGCGTCTCCTTGAACCAGTCGCGGGCGAGGCTCGCGGCGTCCTTCAGCTTTGACTGGTCCGAGTAGAGCTTCATGTGCGTCGTATGCGGAATGACGTTGAGCTTCTTCCGCGGTGAGGGGATCTGGTTGAAGGCGCCGATCTCCAGATCCCACAGGGTCAGGTCGTCGCCCTCGGCCACCACCATCATCACCGGCGTGCTGTAGAGGCGCTTCACGAACGGCCCGACGTCATATTGCATGAGGAGGTCGACCGACTCGACCGTGCTCTTGTTCTGGTAGAGCGGCGCGTGCGAGGCCTTGATCTCCATGAACGTCGCGACGGTCTCGGGGAACGGCCAGGCCGACGGCTCGTCATGCGGGTTGGCGACGGCATGCGGCAGGTACAGCCGCTCGCCCGTGTCGTAGCGCAGCTTGCGGTCGTCGAGGATCAGCTTCCAGAGCTTCCGGTACTGCGTCGTGCCGTGAACGCGGCGCATGTTCTCGTAGCCGTCGATCACCGGTATCTGGCTGACGATCGACTTCACGCGCGGATCGATGGCCGCGAGAATGAGCACATGGCCGCCGGAGTAGGAGATGCCCCACGCGCCGATGCGGCTGGGGTCGACCTCTGGGTGCCGCTCGAGGAAGCTCACCGCATTCTGGTAGTCGCGGACCTGCGCCCAGGGGTCGAGATGCTGACGGTTGTCACCGTCGCTGACGCCGAGGTTGCGATAGTCGAAGACGAGAGCGTTGAAGCCGGCGTCGACGAATGCCTCGGCATAGGTCGGCATGACGATCTCGCGGACGTAGCACCAGCCGCCGGCGAGCACGATTGTCGGCCGCCGCTCACCTTCCTTGCCGATATAGAGCCAGCCGCGGACGGTCGTTCCATCCGACTTGAACTCGACATCGCGCCGTATCGTCATTACGCGGTCCTCGTCTGCAACAATCGATTGCAGCCTCGCAATTCCGCGCCCGGCTTGTCAAGCGGCGGGAAAGTCGGCGTGCGACGACGGGGCAGTGAAAAGCCGTTGCGCGCCTGGTCGTGACCGTGCGGGTTGTTCGAATTGGACAACTCGGCCGCATATCTTGCCGGCGAAATCTGGTTGTCTCGCGGCGCCGGGCCGGGATTGAAAATCGAGTCAATCGCGATACGGTCGGCCCGCTCCATTCGAGCCAGGGTCGAAAGCCATCCGGGGAGGAAGTCAGAATGAAATATAATCGGCCACAAGCCACCGCCTCCTTCGGGACGATGGGCAAGGACTGGGAGCGCGGCATTGACTACCAGCGCCTGTTCACGGAGCGCCTGAAGCGCGCTCAGGACGCCGTCCGCCACGCCGGGCTTGGCGCCGTGCTGTGCTTCAACTTCGACAACATCCGCTACGTCACCGGCACCCATATCGGCGAGTGGGCCCGCGACAAGTTCATGCGCTACGCCCTCTGCCCGGCCGACGGCCCGCCCTTCCTCTGGGACCCGGCGCCGCCCGCCAAACGCATTTCCTCGCCGTGGATCGCCGACAATGTCGCGGCGCCGATCTCGACCATGCAGGGCGCGCTGCCGCCCTTCCTTGGCGTCGCCGAGGATTTCGCCCGCCAGATCAAGAAAGCCCTCGTCCACTATGGCATCGACAAGGAGCCGATCGGCATCGACATCATGGAGCTGCCGATGATGCGCGCTCTCGAGCGCGAGGGCATCGAGGTGGTCGACGGCCAGCAGGCGCTCCTCGACGCGCGCGAGATCAAGACCAAGGACGAAATCGAGCTCCTGAAACTCGCCTCCGCCATGGTCGACGCCACCTATGTCGACATCGCCCGCGCCATCCGCCCCGGCACCCGCGAGAACGAACTCGTCGCCATCGCCAACGACCGCCTGTTCCGCATGGGCTCCGAGCGCGTCGAGTGCGTCAACTCGGTCTCGGGGCCGCGCGGCCGGCCGCACTCGCACACCTTCTCGGACCGCATGATCCAGCCGGGCGACATGATCTTCCTCGACATCATGCACTCGTTCAACGGCTACCGGACCTGCTACTACCGCACCTTCATCTGCGGCCAGCCGAACAAGCACCAGATCGACGCCTACGAGACGGCCTCGAAGTGGATCAGCGCCTCGATCGACATGATCCGCCCTGGCGTGACGCCGGACGAGGTCGCCCGTGTCTGGCCGGACGCCACGGACTTCGGCTATCGCGACGAGGCCGAGGCCTTCCTCCTCCAGTACGGTCACGGCGTCGGCCTGTCGCTCTGGGAGCGGCCGATCTTCTCCAAGCGCTTCACCGGCCAGAACACGCCGCTCCGCGAAGGCATGGTCTTCGCCCTGGAGACGTGGAAGGGCGCCGAGGATGGCTCGGGCGCGGCGCGCATCGAGGAGGAGGTCGTCGTCACCAAGGACGGCTGCGAGATCATCACCAACTTCCCGTCCGACCACCTGATCTCGTGCGGCCTGCCGGGATGCGAAGTGTTCTGAGGCGCTCTATATGACGGAGGCGGGCGGATTGGCGCCCGCCATTCCGCCGGCGATATTTCCGGCGAGGGACAATCGACGTGACCCTCATTCCGGTGACCATCCTCACGGGCTTTCTCGGCAGCGGCAAGACGACGCTGCTCAACCGCGCCCTGCGCGATCCGGCACTCGCCCGCACCGCCGTCGTCATCAACGAGTTTGGCGCGGTCAGCCTCGACCACATGCTGGCGACGACTAGCGACGACACCATCGTGGTGCTGGAGAACGGCTGCCTCTGCTGCACGGTATTCGGCGACCTCGTCGGCACGCTCAACAGCCTCTACCACCGCCGCGAAGCCGGTGAAGTGCCGCCATTCGATCATGTCGTCATCGAGACCTCGGGGCTCGCCGATCCCGCACCGGTGATCCAGGCCTTCCTCTCCGAACCGACCCTCGCCGGCCTTTTCCGCATCGCCCGGGTGGTCGTCACCGTCGATGCGGTGAATGCATCGTCCACGCTCGCCAATCACGATGAATCGATCCGCCAGATCGCGCTCGGCGACGACCTCCTCATCACCAAGCTCGATCTGGTGGCGCCGGAAGAGCACGCTGTGGCAGAGGTGGCGCTGACCGAGCGCCTGCGCGGGCTCAATCCGGCCGCCCGGATCGCCCGAATCGACGATCCGGCGATCGACGCGGTGGCGCTGCTCAGCGGCGCCGGCATCGATCCGGCATCAGGCGACGCGGCGGCGCGGGCCTGGCTAAACCTTGATGCCTATCGCGACTCCCGTCACGAGCATCACGACCACGATCATGGCG
>JBDTLN010000085.1:0-7687 GCA_039934795.1 Bauldia sp.
GCAAGCTTCGGTTCACCATGTCGTTAAAATTGAATCCGGCAGGAGGCCCCTGTCCGCGCCCCGAGCGGCGCCCGACGACCTACTTCGACCAGCCCGAGCCGGCGTCAAGGAATGAGGCGGTCGACGGTAGGACAACGCGGTGGAAGCGCCGAGCGTCCAGGCAGTTTTAGGAAACGAATTAGGGCTGGCGACACCAAGGCCACACGATTGTTACCGACCCGGCGATGACCGCAGCCACGGGTTGCTTTATCGTTGGCGCTTCGTTGGCCGAGCGGCGGCCGCACTTCGGGAGAGCACCCGGGAATATTTCGGGTGGGCGAGGCGTTCGCCAGGTCAGGCATGCGGATGCCTGACGATCGTCTGACCGGTGAGGAGGGCGACGATGGCGATATCCATACCTCGTGGGCTGGTCGAATATGTCCTCCTCGGTCCGACGCGCGATCGGCGGCAGCTCCAGGACTCGCCGATCCTTGCCGATGTGTGGATAGCGTTCGCTCAAGATCCGAACGGCCCGCAAGAGGTGCTGATCACGCCGGACTGGAAGCAGACGTCGGCGAGCGTCGCCGTGGACCTTGACGATCTGATCCACGCGGACCGGGAGAGGGCGGCGGCGAAGGGCGCACCGCCTGGGGGCGACCGGAAGTCCACAAACATTGCCCATTTGCAGGGGTTCGTCGCCGCGCGGCTCTATTTCGACGAATTGTTGCGCGTGCTCGTGCCGCTGACTTTCTGGTGGAAAGGCGAACGCAACAATCGCGAGATGCGCGTCTACCTCGACCCCAGGAAGGGCGCCAAACGGCTCGATGAGGTCATGGAACTGCTCGCCGCCATGGCGCGGAACTGGAGCGAGCCGGGGGAGACAAAACCGCTCACCGCACGGCCGTCATCCTTCGATCGCTACGCGGCCCTGGCGGGTCTCGTCCTCTGGGCGGGAAACGCCGAGCCCAAGGGACCGCAACCTTCCAACCACGAGCTTGCCGAGGCCATCGCCGGGGCGACCGATGAAATCGGCGCACTGCTGAAGAAGCTGCTGCGCACGTTCCAGCGCGCCGTGCGTGGCGACGCGGCCGGCAAGGGTGACGGTCCGCAAGACAGAGAGGCACTGATCTTCCAGGTGTCGCTGAACCGCCAGGCCAGTCTGGCGATCAATCGTTCGGTCGGCTCGGTGAAGGGCGACGCGGCGACGGGGCTTTTTTCAGTGAACTGCGAAGCAATCGGCTGGGCGGTCGTCGATTCCGGCATACAGGGCAATCATCCGGCCTTTCGCGACAAGGCCGGCAACCCGCGGGTCAAGGCAAGCTTCGACTTCAGCAAGTACCGCAAGATCGTCAGCCTCGATAACCGGCGCATCTTCGCCGACGGCGCCGACAAGAAAAAGCAGAACGAGATCGTCGACAGCATCCGCGAGGATTTGCTCAATCCGATCAGCCGCGACGAAGCGCGGCAGAAGTTGAAGGCGCTGGCCGAAGACCTGGCGCGAAGGCTGCCCGTCCGTTGGGACTTTGTCGAAGCGTTCGTCGCCATCGAGAACGATGCGCCGGCAAAAGTCAGCGATCACGGGACACACGTCGCGGGCATCATCGGCGCGAAGGTGCCGGCAGCCGGGACCGTGCCGAAGGACGAGGCCGACGAATTCGCCAATGGCATGTGTCCCGATATCAAGCTGTACGATTTCCGCGTGATCGCCGATTCCGGCGATGTCCGGGATACAGAATTCGCGATCATCGCGGCGCTGCAATTCATCCGCCACATGAACGCCCGGCACGACTACGTGACAATCCACGGGGCCAATCTCAGCCTGTCGATTCCCCACGACGTGCACAATTTTGCCTGCGGCCGGACGCCCATCTGCCTGGAATGCGAGCGGTTGGTGGAGAGCGGGGTGGTCGTCGTGGCGGCGGCGGGCAATCTCGGATACCAGCAGTATCAGACCAAGGACGGTTCGTATGAAGGCTATGCCGCCTTCACCATCACCGATCCCGGCAATGCCGACAACGTCATCACCGTCGGTTCGACCCATCGCACGGCGCCGCACACCTACGGCGTCAGTTTCTTTTCAAGCCGCGGCCCGACGGGCGACGGGCGCCAGAAGCCCGATCTCGTCGCGCCGGGAGAGAAGATCCACGGTCCCTTCCGAGAGGGTTGGGGCGATCTCGACGGCACCAGCATGGCGGCGCCGCATGTCAGCGGCGCGGCTGCCATGTTGATGGCCCGCTATCCGGAGATGATCGGGCAGCCGCGACGGATCAAGCAGATTCTCTGCGACAGCGCGACCGATCTCGGCCGTGAGCGCAGCTTTCAGGGCCGCGGCATGCTCGACGTGCTGCGTGCCCTGCAAAGCATTTGAGCGAGGACGATCATGATCTTCAGTCTGGACGTTCGCCGCGCGCGCAAAGGGGACTGCCTGCTGCTGCACAGCGGCACCAAGGGCGACCCCGGCCTCATCATCATCGACGGCGGTCCACCCAACGTCTACCGGCCGCAACTGGCGCCGCGCATCGAAAGCATTCGCAAGGCGCGGAAGCTCGCCGACGAAGAGTCGCTGACCGTCGACGCGCTCATGGTGAGCCATGTCGACGACGATCACATTCGGGGAATTCTTGAGCTCGGCGACGCCGAGAGTGACCGGAAGCGGGCCAAGCAGCCCCAGAAGCTGAACGTGCTGGGCTTCTGGCACAACAGTTTCGACGAAGTGATCTCGCACAACACAAAGGAGATCACGGCGGCGCTGAATACCCAGTTTCCGACCGCCTCGACGACCGGCGACCTGCCGGAGGAAAAGAAGGAAGAGGTCCACGAGGAGTCGGCGGAGGACGAGGAGGTCGTCGACAGCGGCCTTGAGGTTCTCGCCAGCCTCGAGCAGGGTTTCCGTCTCCGCCAGATCGCAGACTTCCTCGGCTGGCCGCGCAATCCGCCGTTCGACGGCAAGCTGGTGATAGCCCGCGACAAGCCGGAAGAACTGGGCGTCGCGGCGGGCCTCACATTCACGGTGGCCGGGCCGATGCAGCCGGAGCTCGATGCGCTTCGCAAGAAGCATCTCGAATGGCTGGAGGATCTGAAGAAGAAGGGCAAGTCGCCGCCGAAGGCGCTCGCCGCCTACATCGACAAATCGGTGCCTAACCTATCCAGTCTCGTCGTGCTGGCGAAATCGGGCAAGAAGAGCATTCTTCTCACGGGCGACGCGCGGGGCGACCGGATCATCGCCGGATTGCAGCATGCCAAGCTGCTGAAGGCAGGCAAGACCAGCACGATCAAGGTCGACATCCTCAAGGTGCCGCATCACGGCAGCTCCAACAATCTCGACAAGGATTTCTTCGAGCGCATCATCGCCGACCACTACGTTTTCTCGGGCGATGGCGAGCACGGCAATCCCGAACGGGAATCGCTGGAGATGCTGTTCGACGCGCGCGGCTCCGATCCGCTGACGGTGCATCTCACCTATCCGGTCGCCGAAATCGACAAGGCGCGGAAGGCCGAATGGGAGAAGCAGCAGGCCAAGGAGAAGAAGCGGAAGGCAAAGAACGGTCGACCGAACTGGTCGCCGGAGACGCACAGCCTCGCCTCCTTTTTCAAGGCGAGGAAGCTGCCTTCCGCCAGGCAGAAGATCGAAATCGTCGGCGACGGGCCGCACGTCATCGACCTCCTCGACCCGCTCGGATTCTGATCGCCGGTCGTATCGCGGGCAAGCCTTGCTTTCCGCCGCGTCCGGGCGTCCCGCTGTTAGTCATCCCGCAGATGCGAAAGCGCCATGTGGCGGCGGGCCGCTTACCATCATCGCCTGGCCGGCAAGTGACCCGACGCCGGCGGGCGCCGCGGCTCGCCCGCCGATGGATGCGCCGCTAGTTTCACAGCGCCATCTGGGCACCAATCTCGACGACGCGATCCGTCGGGATGCGGAAGAATCGCGAGGCATCGTCGGCGTTGCGGCTGAGGGCAATGAACACCTGATCCTGCCAGCGTGGCATTGCAGATTTGGCGGCCGCCCGGACGGAACGCCGCGAGAGGAAGAACGACGTCGACATGATGTCGAACTCCCAGCCGAGGCGGCGCGCCGCAGCAAGCGCGCGCGGTATGTTCGGGCTCTCCGCAAAGCCAAACCGGGCCGTCATGCGGGCGAAGGAAGGGCCAAGCCATTCAAGGGTTACAAGCTCATCCTCCTTCACGCGCGGTGTATCGGCCGTGACGACGGTGAGGATCATGTTGTGCTCGTGCAAAACCTTGAAGTGCTTCAGCGCGTGAAGAAGGGCCGTGGGAGAGCTCTCCCGGTCGCTGGTCAGGTAGACAGCGGTACCGCTGACGCGCGGCGGCATCTTCTTCTCCAGTGAGGCGATGAGCTCCGGCAGCGGCACTTCCAGCCTGCGCGTTTTGGCAAAGACGATCGCCGTGCCCCGTCGCCAGGTCAGCATGCACACCACGAGGATGCCGCCAAGCAGCAGCGGGAACCACCCGCCCTCGACGACCTTGAGCAAGTTGGCGCCAAGGAACACGAGGTCGATCACGAGAAACGGGACGACGAGGGCGAGGGCGCCTGCCAGACCCCATTTCCACACCCGAGACACAACCACGATGGCGAGCAGTGTCGTGACCACCATCGTGCCGGTGACGGCGATGCCGTAGGCACTGGCCAGGGCTCCCGAGGTCTTGAATATTCCCACCAGCAGCAGAACTCCGACCAGCAGCAGGAGATTGATCTGCGGCATGTAGATCTGGCCGGCCTCCGCCTCCGACGTGTAACGAACCTCCAGGCGCGGCAGCAGACCCAGTTGAACAGCCTGTCGGCTGAGCGAATAGGCGCCCGATATTACCGCCTGGCTGGCAATGACCGTGGCCGCTGTCGCCAGCACGATCATCGGCAGCTGAGCCCAGCCCGGCGCCATCAGAAAGAATGGATTCTCCATCGTCTCGGGACGCGCCAGAACCATCGCACCCTGGCCGAAGTAGTTGAGAACAAGACACGGCATGACCACGACAAGCCATGCCACCTGAACCGGTCGGCGGCCAAAGTGGCCCATGTCGGCGTAGAGGGCTTCGGCACCCGTAACGGCGAGAAACACGGCGCCGAGGGTGATGAGGCCGATGATGCCGTGGCTGAAGAGAAAGCTGGCCGCGTAGGTCGGGCTCAGGGCGAGCAGCACCGCCGGACTGGCGGCGATGTTCATAATTCCGAGGATGGCGAGCGCCAGGAACCAAACGAGTGTGATGGGCCAGAACAGGGCCGAGATCGTCGCAGTTCCCCGGTACTGACCGAGAAACAGCAGCACAAGGATGGCGATCGAGATCGGCAGGACGAGGTGCGAGGACGCGGGCCACAACACAGCAAGGCCTTCGACAGCGGAAAGCACGGACAAGGCCGGAGTGATCACGGCGTCGCCGTAAAAGAGGGCGGCGGCGATGACGCCGGCGAGGACGATGAGCCCGCTCCGCGGCAGGGCCCGATGGGCAAGCGCCATCAGCGCCAGCGTGCCGCCTTCGCCGTTATTGTCGGCGCGCAGCAGGATCAGCACGTATTTCAGGGTGACGACGATGATCAGCGACCAGAAGATGAGCGACAGGACGCCGAAGACTTCGGTTGCCGTAACCGCGCCACCGGCAGCGGCAGCGCGGGCCGCCTCGCGGAACGCATAGAGCGGGCTGGTGCCGATGTCGCCGTAGACGACACCGATGCTGCCTAGAGCGAGGGTCAGGAAGCGGGTCGAAAGGAAACCGGAAGTGTTCCCATCGGCCTTTGGCCGTTCCCCCGCAGGGATCGGCAAAGTGGTGGCCATTTTCAGGGACCGTTGTTGCGTCGCAATATCTGCGGCAGCGCGGTTTTTACACCCACCGCGAAACGCCAGCGATGCATTCCAAGCAGTGCGGCATTGAATCGGCCGCGGATCTCGACACAGCGGGACAGCTTGGGATGTGCACGGCGGTTTCCCGGTTCTCCGCGGTGTTCGACAGGCACGCATAACGCGTGCCGATGTGGCCTGAGGCGACATTCCGCTTCGAGCCGGCCAAGCCAACCGGCGGCGGTTTGCGTTTTCAGAGCCTATTGTTTTCAGCGGCCTATTCTACAGTGGACGGAAGCAAGGCCGCCGCCGCGGCGGCCTGATTTTGTTGGAGCGCGTGGAGAACTGGCCAGATGAAAGCGGAGCGTTACGGCGGTCTCTGGGCTGCCGCCTTTCTGGTCGCACTGGCTGGCGTTACGCCGCTGGCATCCGCAGCGAGTCCGTGTAGCGCGGGCGCTGTCATGGTCGGCGCGACCTGCACACCGCAAGCGACCGTCGTCGCGGAGATCGACAGGATCGTGCGGGCGGCGATGGAGGCGAAGCACGTCAAGGCGACGCTCGCCGGGGTCGCCATCGACGGCGTGACGGTGATGAACAAGGCCTGGGGCGAGTCGATGACCGGCGTACCGGCGACGCCCGACATGCATTTTCGGAACGGCGCCGTCGCCATCGCCTATATCGGCATCGTGCTCCTGCAGGCGGCGGAGAAGGGCATCGTCGGCCTCGACGACAAGCTGTCGAAATATTTCCCGGAGTACCCGAAGGCCGACCAGATCACCCTCGCCATGCTGATGCACGGCACGTCGGGCTATGCCGACTTCGTCAACATGGACATCCTGCCGCTCTACAAGAATCCGTTCCGGGTGTGGACGCCGGATGAGCTGATCGCCCTTGGCCTCGGCCAGAAGATGGTCTGCGATCCGGGCAACTGCTGGTCTTACGCCCACACCAATTTCGTCATCGTCGGCAAGGTGCTGGAGAAGGCGACCGGCAAGCCGATGGAGGCGCTGATCAAGGAGGGGATCCTCGATCCGCTGCGGCTCCGCGATACCAGGAGCGAGCAGACGGCGGTGATCCAGGAGCCGGTGCTCCACGCCTTCGACGCCGAACGGGGCACCTACGAGGAGTCGACCTACTGGGATCCGTCCTGGACGCTGGCCAAGGGGGCGATCATGACCAGCAACATCGCCGACATCCTGACCAGTGCCGCGGCAATCGGCGAGGGCAAACTGGTTTCTGCAGACTCCTTCAAGCTGCAGTTCGCGCCGGTTACGGCAACGTTCAAGCCGTGGAGCGGGAAGATGTATTACGGGCTCGGCGTTTTCCTGATCAACGGCTGGGCGGTGCAGAACCCGTCCTTCGCCGGCTACGCGGCGACCATGGCGTACCTGCCGTCGCGAAAGCTTGCCATCGCCGTGTCGTCGACAATGAAACCGGAGGCGTCGCTGGAGGGCAACCTGTCGACTGACATCCTCACCGCGATCGCCGCATATCTGGCTCCGGAGGCGACGCTGAAGCAGGGCAAGCAGTGAACAGAAGCGGAACGAAAATCACTTTGTCGTCAAGTATTTGAGCATTAACCGGCAAGGGCGTAGGATGGTTTTTCGCGGCCGGAACCTCGCAGTTGCGGGCCGCGTTTGTCGTTCTCCCGAGGTCGCGTAGAGGATTTCACAGAATGGCCGCGCGTGCGTATTGGCAGGGCCAGATCAGGCTGGCGCTCGTCTCCATCCCCGTCCAGATTTTTCCGGCGACCAAAAGCGCCGCCCGGATCGCCTTCAACCAGATCCACAAGCCGAGCGGCAAACGAATCCGCTACGAGAAGGTCGTGCCGGGCCTCGGCGCCGTCGAGGCGGAAGACATCATCAAGGGCTACGAGGTCGAGAAGGGCAAATATGTGCTTCTCACCGACTAGGAGATCG
>JBDTLN010000086.1:0-7672 GCA_039934795.1 Bauldia sp.
CATGGCGATGATGCCGCCCCGCGATGTGCCGACGACGACGGCGCGGGGAATGCCCAGCGCCGTCATGCCGTCGAGGACGTCCATCATCTCGGTGAGCGGGTTGTAGTTGTTGACGTTGCGGTCGAAGGCCGAACGACCGCGGCCGCGATAGTCGAAGCAGACCACCCGACGGGGTCGATGGCGGTGGGTGGAGAGGTAGACGGCAAGGTCCTCGAAATCGCGCGCGTTCCGGGTCAGGCCCGGCAGGCAGACAACCGGCAGCCATGGCGCGATCGAGTCGCCATAGTCGCGGGCGTAAAGGGTCAGCCCGTCGGAACTTGAGTAGAAGAAGTCGCGGGGCGGCGGCCGGGAGGGCGGCGCATCCTCTTCGCCCTCCAGCATCTCGTCGTCGGCGTCTCGGGTTCGCCGCGCCACGATCAACCCTTGCCGCGCTTCAGATCGGATTCGATCTTGAGGGCCGGCGAGCCGAGGCGGGCGCGGTATACCTGAACGTTCTCCATCACCCGCTGAACGTAGTTGCGCGTTTCGGTGAAGGGAATGAGCTCGATCCAGTTGACCACGTCGACCTTTGGATCGCGCGGGTCGCCGTAGGCCTTCATCCACGCATAGACCCGCGAAGCGCCGGCATTGTAGGAGGCGAAGGTCATCACATAGGAGCCGCCGAACTTCTCGACGAGATCGCCGAGATGCGCCGCGCCGAGGGTCGCGTTGTAGGCCGGGTCGCTGGTCAGCCTGTCCTTGCTGAACGGAAGGCCCACGGTGCCGGCGACATGTTTCGCGGTTGCCGGCATGAGCTGGAGGAGACCGCGCGCGCCGGCGCCGCTTACCGCCCCCGGATTGAACGCGCTTTCCTGGCGAGCGATGGCATACACCATCGGCTTCTCCACCGATGAGGTCTTGGCGCCCGCCGGAATGGCGGTTGTCGGATAGGCGAGGGACTCGACGGGCAGCCCGCGCTGCCACGCCGTCTTGCCGATATGGAGGGCGAGCTGATGGCTCTCATTCTTCTCGGCGAGATCCGTCAACTGCGCGATATCGGTCGGATCGGTTAGGCGCTCGGCAAGATACCTGTAGAGCGCCTCGTTGCGGTCGCTACGTTTCGCCTCTTCCAGCCGCTTGATCGCCTGCACGAGTTCGAGTCGGCTGAAGCGGGCCTTGGCTGCCGCGTTCGGCGCCGGCGGCGTGTTGATCGACAGTCGCGAGGCGCCAAGGCGGGCGAGGGCGAGCTGGCCGTAGAAGGTCGTCGGATAGGCCGCGGCCCGTTTGAAATGCGCGCCGGCGTCGGAAGTATTGCCGGCGGCAACCGCGGTGCGGCCCAGCCAGTATTCGGCGCGCGACTGGCTGAGCGGCATGGTCGAGACCGCTTCGATGCGCTGGAAGTGCGGGCGCGCCAGCCCCGGGTCGTGCAGGAATTCGAGCGCATACCAGCCGGCATGGAATTCCGCCTCGGCCTGCATGACGCTGGTCTGCGCCGAGTGCGCGGCAGCGATCTTGTAGGCTGTCCGGGCGTCGCCGGCATCGATGAGGCCGCGCGAGACGAGACGCCGCTCCACCCACCATGCGTCCGGATTGACCAGCACCTTCGGATCGCGCGGCGCCGCAAGCAGGAGCTTGGCAGCGGCCTCATACTTGTCGGCGCGCCGCAGCAGCTGGATACGCGCGTAGGTCGCCAGCGGGTCGCGCTTGGCCGACGCCGGCAGGCCGTCGAGAAGCGCGCCGGCCTTGGACGATTTCTTGGCGACGGCGACGACAGCGTCGGCGAGCGCCTGCTGATCGGCGGGGAGAGACTTGGCGGCCCGGAGGGCCTGGTTCGGACGCTCGGCGTAAAGAAGAGCGTCCATTCGCGCCTTCTTGTCACCGGGCGTAAGCAGCGCGCCGAATTCCTGGCGGATCGTGGATTCCAGTTCGTCGGACAGTTTGGGATCGCGCCAGAACGGCGCGATTACCGCCGCGGCGTCGCTCTTGCGGCCGACGGTCACATAGGCCCCGGCAAGGAGGGCCACGCCGTCGTCGGAAGCGGGAGCACTGCCGCCAAGCGCCCTGATGACCGTCACAGGGGAGGGGCTCTCGCGCCCGAGGGCCTGTTCGAAGCGCCGGCGGACAAGGGTCTGCACCGGCCATCCCGCAAGGGCCTTGGCCATTTCGGCGAAACGCGCGGACGAGATTCCGGGGCCGGTCGAATTCAGCACCAGCCATTGCACGATGTGAGAGTCGACCGGGTCGGACAGGCCCGATGCGGCCGTGAGCGCGGCTGAGTAATCCTTGTCGTCGAGCAGTTGAAGCGCGACCTTGAGCCCGACCGCGCTGAGGGCCGATCGCGACCCCGTGACTTCAGCAAGCGGCGCCTGCGGCTCGACGGCAGCCCGCGTTGCCGCCGGCGGCGGCTGGTCGGGCGCGTCTTCGGCTTGTCCAACGCCATCCTCGCCGCCGCTGGCCTCGGCGATCAACCCGCCGATCGCGTCGGATTTCTTACGGACCGGCTTGCCCCGAGGCACCGGCACGGCGGCTTCGGCCACCTGGACAACCGGCGCGCCGGCCGGCTCGGCACCGAGCGGGCCGGCGTGCGCAGCGTGGGCGAAGAGCGCGAAGGCCGGCAGGATAGCGGCAATGCAAAGGGGAAGGCAGATCCTGTGCGCGGCAGCGGTCGAAACGAAATTGCCTGTCGTCATCAGGTCTTTCGGCCCTTTCTGGTTTCCTAGCGTCGGCGACGCCGAGCGACATTGCGGGCGGTTCGCCCTCGGGCGTGGGATCCCCAGACCACCCCCTCGACGAACGACCCTATTCTGCCATAGTGAACGATTGCTTGACGACCCCGCCGTGCCACGGTTCTTGCCGACCGTGCAAGCGCGCAATATGGTCGCCCAAATTCACCAGAACCGCCGGAATCGGTCGATGATCAACGGAAACGCCACATTCAAGGGCTCCATCACGGCGCTGGTGACCCCGATCCGCGACGGTCGCTTCGACGAGGACGCCTATCGTTCGTTTGTCGATTGGCAGATCAACGAGGGAACCCACGGCCTGGTGCCGGTAGGGACAACCGGCGAGAGTCCGACGCTCAGCCACGACGAGCACAGGCGGGTCGTCGAAACCTGCATCGCCGTGGCGGACGGCCGGGTGCCGGTGATCGCCGGCGCCGGCTCCAACAACACCGCCGAGGCTGTCGAACTGTCGCGCCATGCCGAGGCGGCGGGCGCCGACGCGGTGCTGATCGTGACGCCCTACTACAACAAGCCCAACCAGGAAGGGCTCTACCAGCATTACAAGGCGATCAACGACGCCATCGACATTCCGATCATCATCTACAACATCCCGCCGCGGTCGGTGATCGACATGAGCGTCGACACCATGAAGCGCCTGTTCGCGCTGAAGAATATCGTCGGCGTCAAGGACGCCACCGGCAAGATCGACCGGATCAGCGAACAGCGCGAGAAGGTCGGCCGCGATTTCGTCCAGCTTTCCGGAGACGACGGGACGGCGCTGGCGGTGATGGCGCATGGCGGCCAGGGCTGCATCTCGGTGACCTCGAACGTCGCGCCGAAGCTCTTGTCCGAGTTCCAGGAGGCCTGCATGGCCGGCGATTATGCCCGGGCCCTGACCTACCAGGACCGGCTGATGCCGCTCCACCGCTCGCTCTTCCTCGAGCCGAACCCTACCGGCGTCAAGTACGCCCTGTCGCTGATCGGCAAGATGACGGACGATGTCCGCCTGCCGCTGGTCACGGTATCCGAACCGACGCGGAAGGAGATCCGGTCGGCGATGGTGCATGCCGGACTGATCAACTGAGTTTCTGATGGCCGAAAAGGAAAAGCCGGGGCGCAAGGACGCCGCCGTCAACCGGCGCGCGCGGTATAACTACGAGATCGGACAGGTCTTCGAGGCGGGCATCGCCCTGACCGGTACGGAGGTGAAGTCGCTGCGCGAAGGCCGGAGCAACATCGCCGACTCGTTCGCCGGCGAGAAGAACGGCGAGCTTTGGCTGTTCAACGCCTATATCCCGGAATACCTCCAGGCCAACCGCTTCAACCACGAGACAAAACGGGCGCGAAAGCTCCTTCTTCACCGCAGCGAGGTCAACAAGCTCATTGGTGCGGTTCAGCGCGATGGCATGACGGTCGTGCCGCTGAAGATCTACTTCAACGATCGCGGCCGCGCCAAGGTCGAGATCGCCCTGGCCCGAGGCAAGAAGCTTCACGACAAGCGTGAGACCGAGAAGAACCGGGACTGGGCGCGGGAGAAGGGACGTCTTCTGCGGGAAAAGGGGTAAGCGACTTCACCCAAGCGCCGATTGGATGCCGGCGAACACGGAGCGGAACATCGCGGCGGTCAGGACGCCGGTGTTCGTGTTGTAGCGCGAGCAATGGTAGCTGTCGTAGAGGCTGAGACCCGGGCGCACCGGGTGGATGTTGCCGTGGCCAAACTTCCAGGTGCTGCGTTTGACGCCGAGGGCGACCGCGACGCTTTCATGGGCAATACGGCCGAGGGCGAGGATCGCGGTGAGGTTCGGCATCGCAGCCAGCGTGCCGATGAGAAATCGCCGGCACGTGTTGATCTCGGCAGGCGTCGGCTTGTTCTCGGGCGGGACGCAGCGCACCGCGTTGGCGATGGCGGCGTCGACGAGGCGAAGGCCATCGTCGGGCCGGGCTTCGTAGGCGCCCGACGCGAAGCCGAAGTCAAGCATGGTTCGATAGAGCAGGTCGCCGGCGTAGTCGCCGGTGAACGGCCGGCCCGTGCGGTTGGCGCCGCGGAGGCCTGGCGCAAGGCCGACGATCAAAAGCCGCGAGTCGAGCGAACCGAAGGTCGACACCGGAGCGTTGTGCCAATCCGGCTCGGCCGCGCGCCATGCGTCGCGAAAGCTGGCAAGCCTCGGGCAGAGGGGACAATCGCGGTTCGGCTCCGCCGCCTGCAGCGGCGCGTTTGCGGCCAGGTCGGCCATTGCCGGGATCAGAACGTCTCGTCGTCCTCGAACTCGTCCTGGAATCCAGCCGCAGGAGCCTTCTCGGTCTGCCGCGGGCCCCGCTCGGAAGCGTCGCGCCCGACCTTGGACTGCAGCGTCGAAAGGTCGACGAAGAAGTCGGCCTGGCGGCGGAGTTCGTCGGCGATCATCGGCGGCTGGCTGGTGAGGGTGGAGACGACGGTGACCTTGCGGCCCTTGCGCTGGACCGCCTCGACGAGGGAACGGAAATCGCCGTCGCCGGAGAAGAGGATGAGATGATCGAAATGCTCGACGATCTCCATGGCATGGACCGCCAGTTCGATGTCCATGTTGCCCTTGATCTTGCGGCGGCCGGTGGCGTCGACGAACTCCTTGGTGGGCTTGGTGACGACCGTGTAGCCATTGTAGTCGAGCCAATCGATCAGCGGGCGGATCGATGAGTATTCCTGGTCCTCGGCGAGCGCCGTGAAGTAATAGGCGCGCAGCATGTAGCCCTTTGACTGGAATTCGGTCAGAAGCTTGCGGTAGTCGATGTCGAAGCCCAGGGACTTGGCGGTGGCGTAGAGGTTCGCGCCGTCGATGAACAGGGCCAACTTCTCGCGAGGATCGTACATCTTACCTGGTCCATGGTTGGAACCGTGCAGCCGCCGGGATTGGAACCTAATCTCAGCCGATTGCCGGCAAATGAAACTTACAACCTGTGATCCGCATAATTCTCTGAAATATCAATCGAATAGGCGCCTTAGCCGTCGCCACGCGCCGGCTGAATGTAACCCGTCTAATGTTTATAACGGACAGCTTGTCGCAGTCCAGTAGGCAGCAAGGCATCGCCACCCGATATCCGGGGCCGCGAAATACTTGCATTGGCCTGTATCCAAGCCTATGCATGCCGCCTCTCACGCCCGAAGGAGTCTATGGATGGCCCGCGTCACCGTCGAGGATTGCGTCGACAAGGTCGAAAACCGGTTCGAACTGGTGCTGCTGGCGAGCCATCGTGCGCGGATGATTTCAAGCGGCGCGCCGCTCACCATCGACCGTGACAATGACAAGAATCCGGTGGTTGCCCTTCGCGAAATCGCCGACGAGACCATCGCCCCGGGTGACCTCAAGGAAGAACTGATCCACTCGCTGCAGAAGTACGTCGAAGTGGACGAGCCGGAGCCCGAAGCGGTGCCGATGATCGCTTCCGGCACGCCCCAGCCAGGCGGCGAGGACGGCGAAGTTGCCTTCGACCGGATGTCGGAAGAAGAGCTCCTTCGCGGTCTCGAAAGCATGGTACCGCCCGACAAGACCGAAGATTTCTGATGTCGCGGGCCGATTTTCGGCCCGATCATCGCGCGTAAACCCTCTCGATACTATATTGTTGAGATCGCAACGACATCCGGCCTCCGGCCGGGTGGCGTCAACGGGTGTCTGCGCCGATGATGCGCCAGTACGAGCTGGTCGAGCGGGTGACGCGTTACAATCCTAACGCGGACGAGCACCTGCTCAACAAGGCCTACGTCTACGCCATGCAGAAGCATGGCACGCAGCAGCGCGCCAACGGCGACCCGTATTTTTCCCATCCCCTGGAAGTCGCCGGCATCCTGACCGACCTCAAGCTCGACGATGCGACAATCGCCGTGGCGCTCCTGCACGACACGATCGAAGACACCGACGCCACCCGCACCGAAATCGACGAGATGTTCGGCGAGGACATCGGCAAGCTGGTCGAGGGTCTCACCAAGATCAGCAAGCTCGAACTGGTTTCCAAGAAAGCAGTGCAGGGCGAGAACCTGCGAAAGCTCCTGCTCGCCATCTCGTCCGACGTCCGCGTGCTCCTCGTCAAGCTCGCCGACCGCCTGCACAATATGCGCACGCTGCAGCATATGTCGGCGGAAGCACGCAAGCGGATCGCCGAGGAGACCCTCGACATCTACGCCCCGCTCGCCGGCCGCATGGGCATGCACGACATGCGCGAGGAGATGGAGGAGCTGGCGTTTCGCACCGTCAATCCGGAAGCCCACGCCACCATTGCCAACCGTCTCGGCGAACTGCGCAAGCGCAATCAGGCCCTGATCGTCCAGATCGAAAGCGAGCTGACCGAGAAGCTGAAGGCGTACGGCATCGCCGCCGACGTGAAGGGGCGTGAGAAGCGGCCGTACTCGATCTTCCGCAAGATGGAGCGGAAGGCGGTCAGCTTCGAGCAGCTTTCCGACATTCTCGGCTTTCGCGTGCTCGTCCCGGGCGTGGAGGCTTGCTACGCCACGCTCGGCATCGTCCACACAACATGGCGGAGCGTGCCGGGCCGCTTCAAGGACTACATCTCGACGCCGAAGCAGAACGACTATCGCTCCGTCCACACGACGGTGATCGGTCCGCGGAGCCAGCGCGTCGAACTGCAGATCCGGACGGAGGAGATGCACCGCATTGCCGAGTTCGGTATCGCCGCCCATGCCCTCTACAAGGACGGGGTGCGGACGCCAAAGCAAGGCAAACCCAACGGCGCCAACGGCGCTAACGGGTCGAATGGCGGCAAGCCCGGGCTCGCCGGCTTCAACGACGAAATCCGCGCCTATGAGTGGCTGCGCCACACCATCCAGATGCTTGCCGAAGGCGACACGCCCGAGGAGTTTCTGGAGCACACGAAGCTTGAGCTGTTCCAGGATCAGGTCTTCTGCTTCACGCCGAAGGGAAGGCTGATTGCGCTGCCGCGTGGCGCGACGCCCATCGATTTTGCCTATGCCGTCCATACCG
>JBDTLN010000087.1:0-7671 GCA_039934795.1 Bauldia sp.
CATCAATCCGAGGCTCCCCTCGCCGGTCGGCGAGCGGAGCCTTTGCCATAGGGAGCGCAGGAAACGGCCACTTCTTGCCGTCTCGCGAATCGTCGGCGAAAAGGCAGATTCATGTTGAAGTTGGCCGGATTCTGTAACATGATTTCAGGAACGGGCCGGTCCGCCGGCATGCCCTGCGGCGACACCGGGCGGGCAAGCCTCTGAAAACAAAGAAGGAAGAGATGTCCGTCGTCGCAGCCAAGCCACCCAAACTGGTCGTGAGCGGCGCGACAAAATTCTACCAGACCCGGAGCGGCCCGGTTCACGCCCTCGACAACATCTCCCTCGAAGTGCGCGAGGGGGAATTCCTCTGCATCATCGGCCCGTCAGGCTGCGGCAAGACCACGCTGCTGTGGTCGATGGCCGGGCTCCACGATCTCACCGCCGGACGCATCACCCTCGACGGCAAGCCGATCACACGGCCCAATCCCGAAATCGCGATGATCTTCCAGGACGCCAACCTTCTGCCCTGGCGGTCGCTTGAGAAGAACATCGAGCTGCCCTTCGAGTTGAAGCGCCAGAAACCCGACCGGGCGCGCATCAACCGGTTGCTGGCGCATGTCGGCCTCGAAGGCTTCAACAACAAATATCCCCGCGAACTCTCCGGCGGCATGCAGCAGCGCGCCTCGATCGTCCGCAGCCTGGCGGTCGATCCTTCGGTGCTGCTCATGGATGAGCCCTTCGGCGCGCTCGACGCCTTCACTCGCGACGAGATGAACCTTCTCATCCAGGAGATCTGGATGGAGACGGGCAAGACCATCGCCTTCGTCACCCATTCCATCCCGGAGGCGATTTTCCTTGCCGACCGCGTCATCGTCATGTCGGCGCGGCCCGGCCGCATCGCCGCGGTCATCGACATCGACATTCCGCGGCCGCGACCCGTCGCGATCCAGCACGAACGCGAATTCATCGACCGCGTTCTCGACATCAAGACACGCATCGACCACCAGCGCGGCGCCAAGGCCGATCATTCGATGATCGCCTGAGCGGATAGTTCAAGAACGGAGTCAGCAGGCTTGGACAGGGTACTCGGGGACACGATCCCGACATTCAACAAGAAGGAGACGGCCGGCGGCGATGTCAGCCTTTCCGGCGGGCTTGCCGCACTGACGGTCGGCGGCGGTCGCACGCGGCTTGAAATCGCGGTCATCGCCCTTGTCGCGGTCATCATCATCGGCGGCGGCGAGTTGCTGCTGATCTGGTTTAACGTGCCACAATATGTCTTCCCCAAGCCAAGCCAGATATTCATGGCCCTCTTCACCGAATTCAAATTCTACTGGCCGCATCTGCTGTTGACGCTCTATGAGTTGCTCTTCGGCTTTGCCGTCGGCGGCGCCATCGGCTTCGTCCTTGCAGCGGTGATCACCCAGTTTCCCTTCGTCGAGAAGGTCGTGACTCCGTACATCCTGCTCCTGGTGACGACGCCGATGCTGGCGCTGGTGCCCCTCCTCATCCTTCGTTTCGGCTTCGGCAGCGAGCCGCGCATCATCGCCGTGGCGCTCGCCTCCGGGCCGATGGTGATGATCAATTCGGCGACCGGGTTCCGGCGCGTCGATCTCGCCAAGATCGCCCTCGCCCGTTCATTCGGCGCCAGCACTCTCCAGATCTTCACCAAGATCCGCATCCCGATGGCGATGCCGATGATCATCGTCGGCCTGATGGTCGGCTCGATTTTCGGCCTGCTCACCACGGTCGGCGCGGAAATGGTCGGTGGCGCCGAGGGCCTCGGCAATCGTCTGACCTACTATTCGTCGCTGATCCGGATGCCGCAGTTCTTCGCGATCATCCTGATCCTCGCGATCATCGGCATCTCGATTTACATCTTCTTCTTCTGGCTGGGTAAGAAGTGGGCCAGCTGGGACGCCTAAGCAGGGAAGTCCAACGGAAATAGCAAGAACCCAGAGAGGAGCCTGTCATGAAAACGACCAATCAGAGCCTTCACGTCAATCGCCGCCGTCTTCTGCAGCTTGGCGCGGCCGGCGTGTCGATCGCCGCCATCGGCGGCTTGCGCGGTGTCGACCGCGCCTTCGCGGCCGACACCATCCGCTGGGTTTCGCCGCGCGGCACCATCGAGGTGCTCGACGACTACCCCTACCATGTCGCCAAGAAATTCGGCTATTTCGGCGATATCGAGACGACGCTGGAGCCGGGAACGGCGGAAGCGACCCTCTGCGTCAAACTCGTCGACCAGAACCAATCTGACGTCGGCTACCCGTCGCCGGGCGTCTTCTCGCTCGGCCTGTCGCAGGGCATGCCCTTGGTCTCGGCGTTCGAGATGGGCGGCGCCGACGTGTTCGACTTCGCCTTCCGCAAGGGCGAGAAGCCAGCCGACATCAAGGGCCTCGAAGGCAAGACCATCGTCCTTGGCAGCGCCGGCTGGCAGTCGATCGCCGACCCGATGCTCAAGGCGGCGGGCGTCGACATCAGCACGCTCAAATATGTCGAGGGTGGCTGGCCGGCATGGGGAACGGTGCTCAAGCAGGGCCAGGGCGACGCGGCGCTCGCCTGGGAAGGATTGCGGGCCCAGTGGAAGGGCCAAGGCCTCGACTTCGACTACTACCTCGGCCGCGACTTCTCCAAGTTCCCCGCTAACAGCTTCGTCATCCGTAAGGCGGATTTCGACGATGCGGCCAAAGCGAAGGTCTATGCCCGCTACCTGCAAGGTTGGGCGGCCGGTCTCGAGTTTGGCCGGCAGAACCCGCGTGCCGCGACGCAGATCGTCATGGAAGTGTTCCCGGGCCTGTCGTCGCAGATGAACCCGACGGTGGCGACCGAATCGATGATGCAGCTCGCCAGCGTCTATGCCGGCCGCTGGGACGAGCGGAAGAAGTGGGGCTTCCACATCCTCGATTCCTGGCAGCAGTTCTTCGACACCGGCCGCGCCATCGGCCAGATCACCGGCGACTTCAAGACCGCGGACGTGGTCAAGAACGACCTCGTCGACGAGGCGAACTCTTTCGACGCGGGCAAGGTCAAGGCCGACGCCGACGGCTTCGCGCTGTCGGACGACTACAAGAAGGTCGATGTCGACGCCATCATGAAGGCGCTCTGACAAACTCAAAGGGGCGGCCGGTCAACGGCCGCCCCGCTTTCCTGCCGGGGGAACCGCCATGCAGCAGCTGGTCTTCGACCATGTCGGCATCACGGCCTATGAGCCGATGCCCGGCGAGAACTGGATCGAGCAGAGCCGCTGCTGGGTGACCAGCCCGCGCGATCATCCGGAGAGCATCGAGTTCCTCCGCTACGAGCCGGACTCGACCGTGCCGGACGTCGTCAAGAACAACCCGCATGTCGCCTTCCGCGTCGCCGAGATCGCGCCGCACATCAAGGGCGAGCAGATCATCATCCCGCCCTTCATCGTGGCGGGTTTCGTCGAGGCGGTGTTCATCTGGAAGCACAACACCATCTTTGAATATATGCGCTACCTGAAAGACGGCTGGTTCGAGAAATAGGCCGATGCGCCGCGTGCCGGGGAAGCTGGGGCGCCGATGAGCTACCGCGCGATCTCTGCCTATGCCTGGGACCTTGCCGAGCGGCCGATCGCCGAGATCGCCGCCGAGGTGAAGGGGCTCGGCCTTAACACCATCACCCTCGCCGGCGCCTATCATGCGGGAAAATTCATGCGGCCGCGCGGCAAGGCCGGCAAGGTCTATTTCCCCGAAGACGGCACGGTCTATTTCCGCCCCGAGGCAAAGCGCTACGGCCGCATCAAGCCGGTCGAGAACAGCCTCAACGCCAGCCATGATTTCTTCGCCGAGATCGGCAAGACCGGGCTGGCCGTCAATGCGTGGATGGTACTCCTCCACAATACCCGCCTCGGCATGACCTACCCGGACGCCACCGTCGAGAACGCCTTCGGCGACCGCTATGTCTATGCGCTCTGCCCATCGGCGCCGGCGGCGCGCGAATATGCGGTGGCGCTCTCAGCCGACATCACGGCGAACTACCCGGTCCTCGGCATCTCCTGCGAGTCGCCCGGCTTCGCGCCCTACAATCACGGCTTCCACCACGAATTCGCGCTGATGCGGCAGAACCGCTGGTTCGACAATTTGATGGGCCTTTGCTTCTGCGATCATTGCCGGACGGGCGCCTCCGCCGCCGGCATCGATGCCGACGGGCTGCGCAGCCGCATCAAGGCCGACATCGAATCCTGGCTCGCCAGCGACTTCGACCTTCCCGACGACATGGCGGAGGCCTTCTGGCTCGCCGACACGCGCACCGACGGCGATCTGTCGCGCCTCCTTTCCTGGCGCTGCGATGTGACCACCTCGCTCGTCGCCGAGATCAAGACGGCGATCCGCAAGGATGCCGCCTTCGCCATCATCCCCTCGGTGGCGCGGCCGACCGGCGGCGCCTGGTACGAGGGCAGCGACCTTGCCGCCCTCGCCGTGACCGCCGGCATCGTCGAGGCCTGCTTCTACGAGCCGAGCGCCGAGCGCGTGCGGGTCGACGCCTTCGACGTGCAGCGGCGGCTGCGCGGCAAGGGCAAGCTCCGCGGCATCCTCCGCCCGGCCCATCCCGACCTCAAATCGAAGGGCGAGGTCATGGCCGCGGTCGCCGGGCTGAAGGACGCCGGCATCACCGACCTCGCTTTCTACAATTACGGGCACCTGCGGCCCGCTGGCCTGAAATGGATCGGCGAGGCTCTCGCCGCGATCGGAGACTGACGTGGAGTTCAAGGGCAAGGTCGTGGCGATCACCGGCGCCGCCGGCGGTATCGGCCAGGCGCTCAGCCGCTGGTTCGGCGGGCAGGGCGCCTGCATCGCGGCGATCGACAAGAGCGAGACGGTGCGGGATTTCGCGCGGGCGCTCGCCGGCGAGGGGATCAACGCCGACTCGGCGGTGCTCGACCATGCCGACGACGCCGCGGTCGCCGCCGCCTTCCGGAAATTCGATGCGTCGCTCGGGCCGACCGACATCCTCGTCAACAATGCCGGCTTCTCGGGTGTGCCAACCCTCGAAGTGACCTCGCCGGCGGATTTCCGCCGGCTGGTCGAGGGCAATGCCAGCGGCGCCTTCTACTGTGCCCATGCCGTGCTGCCGGCGATGAAGACACGGAAGTCCGGCGTCATCATCAATATCGGTTCGGTCAACGGCTTCTCGGCGCTCGGCGATCCCGCCTACAGCGTCGGCAAGGCCGGGCTCTTCGCCCTCACCCAGGCGCTGGCCATGGAATACGGACGGTTCGGCATCCGCGCCAACATGGTGGCACCGGGAACTGTGCGGACGCCGATCTGGGAGGAGCGCATGGCGCGGAACCCGGAGGTGCTCGAGCGGCTGAAGCGCTGGTATCCGCTGCGGCGCGTCGTCGAGCCGGTCGATGTGGCGCGCGCCGTCGGCTTTCTCGCCTCCGACGCGGCGGCGGCGATCACCGGCGTGGTGCTGCCGGTCGATTGCGGGCTCTCGGCCGGCAACATCGTCATGGCGCGGGAGCTGACGCTGGAGGATTTCTGACCGGCGGTCGGGACGGAAACGGCAAAGGGAATACGACAGTGGACAGGTTGCGCATCGGCGTCATCGGGCTTGGCTGGTTCGGCGAAATTCATTGCGAGGCGATCGCCGGCATCGCCAACATGGAACTCGCCGGCCTCTGCACGCGGACGCCCGAGCGGCTGAAGGCGATGGCCGACAAGTTCGGCGTCAAGAAGGCCGTCGCCGACTATCGGAAGCTCCTCGACGACCCGGAGATCGACGCGGTGTCGATCGTCACCATGTGGGACCAGCACACCGACCCGACCATCGCCGCGCTGCAGGCCGGCAAGCACGTCTTCCTCGAAAAGCCGATGGCGAGCACGGTCGCCGATTGTGACCGGATCATCGCCGCCGCCGGACAGGCCAGGGGCATCCTGCAGATCGGCCATATCTGTCGCTTCAATCCGCGTTACCGCGCCGCCAAGGAGGCGATCGCCGCCGGCCGGATCGGCAAGATCGTCTCGCTCGCCTCGCGCCGCAACATCCCGGCGGCATGGACGCCGACGATCCTCGACAAGATCGGGCCGATCGTCGGCGACGCGATCCACGACACCGACCTGATGCTGTGGTTCACCGGAGATCGCGTGGTCAGCGCCTATGCCCAGACCGTCGACGTGCGCGGCCTCAAGCACCCGGACATCGGCCAGACCATGTACCGCTTCGCCGGCGGCGCGACGGCGACGCTGGAGACGGTGTGGTGCATGCCGGAGAAGACCCCCTACGACATCGACGAGCGCATGAACATCACCGGTACCGAGGGCTTCATCCAGATCCAGGACACCTTCCCCAATCTCGGCATCGCCGATGCAACCAAGTTCCACAGCCCCGACACGACCTACTGGCCGATGTATGACGGGGCGCGCGGCGGCGCGCTGAAGGAAGAGTTCTCCTATTTCGCCAATTGCGCGCTCGCCGGCCGCAAGCCCGCCATCGGCACCCCGGAAGACGCGAGGGCAGCCCTCCAGGCTACGTTGGCCGCCGAGGAATCGGCGCGCACCGGGCAGGTGGTGAGTGTGGCGTGATGCGTGCCCGCCTGACCGGATAGAGAAGAACTGAGATGGCCAAGAAACGCGTTCTCGTGGTCGGGCTGGGCAATATGGGCATGTCCCATGCGCTGGCCTATACGCGCCTCCCCGATGTCGAGGTGGTCGGGGTCTGCACGCGGCACATCGATGAGGTGAAGCTGCCGGAGGCGCTGCAGAAGGCGAAGAAATTCTCCGATTTCGACACGGCGCTGAAGGAGCTGAAGCCCGATATCGTGTCGATCAATTCTCTGCCTGACACCCACGCCGAGTTCGCCATCAAGGCGATGGAGGCGGGTGCCCATATCTTTGTCGAGAAGCCGCTCGCCGAAACGGTGGCCAGCGCGCAGCGCGTCGTCGACACGGCCCGGCGGACCAAGAAGAAACTCGTTGTCGGCTACATCCTTCGCCAGCATCCGTCGTGGATCAAGTTCATCGAGATCGCGCGCCAGCTCGGCACGCCGCTGGTCTTCCGCATGAACCTCAACCAGCAATCCAACGGCGAGACCTGGGCCTGGCACAAGCGGCTGATGGCTTCCTTCCCGCCGATCGTCGATTGCGGCGTCCACTATGTCGACGTGATGTGCCAGATGACCAAGGCCAAGCCGATCCGCGTCCAGGCGATGGGCGCCCATCTCACCGACGAGGTGCCGGTCTACAATTACGGCGTCCTCCAGGTCGCCTTCGACGACGGCTCGGTCGGCTGGTACGAGGCCGGCTGGGGGCCGATGATGAGCGAGACGGCGTTCTTCGTGAAGGACGTCATCGGACCGAAGGGCTCGGTGTCGATCGTCATGGCGGAGAATTCTGGCGGCGTGAAATCGGACGACATCAACGCCCACGTCAAGACCAACCAGATCCTCTGGCACCATACCGACATGTCGAAGCCGGACGAGCGCATCGACATGACCGACGAGCCGGGCCACGACGAACTCTGCGAGCGCGAGCAGGCCTATCTGGTCAAGGCGATCGACGAGGATGTCGACCTCTCCGACCATATGGACGACGCGGTGAAGAGTCTCCGGATCGTCGTCGCCGCCGACGAGTCGATCCGCACGCATCAGGTGGTGAACCTCTAGCCCATGAACCTCGACGGCATCGAGTACGATGTGCGCGGCGACGGGCCGTGGCTCCTGAT
>JBDTLN010000088.1:0-7624 GCA_039934795.1 Bauldia sp.
GGCATGGGACGCGTTGACCACGATATTCAGGACCGCCTGGCTGATCTCACCCACCGTGGCGCCCGCCCGTGCCGCCACGATGGAAAGGGTCAGCAGGTTGCCGGCGCCCCGCGCACCGTCGGTGAGGGCCTGGAGCGCCGCTTGGGTTCGCGGCTCGTCGCGCTCGCTGCGCAGCCGCCTCAGCTTCTCGATCTGCGCCGACCGGACGGCCGAATTGTCGACCCGCAGCACGTCGAGCGGCGGTTCGTCGGTTGGCCGGAAACGGTTGACCCCGACGACCGTCTGCTGGCCTGAGTCGATGCGCGCCTGCGTCCGCGCCGCCGCTTCCTCGATCCGTTCCTTGGGCAAGCCCGCCTCGATGGCTTTTGCCATGCCGCCGGCGGCGTCCACCTCTGCGATGTGTTCGAGCGTCCGCGCGGCAAGGTCGTGGGTCAGCCGTTCGACGTAGTAGGAACCGCCCCAGGGGTCGATGATCCGGGTGGTCCCGGATTCGAGCTGCAGGAAGAGTTGCGTATTGCGGGCGATCCGCGCCGAGAAATCAGTGGGCAGCGCCAGGGCCTCGTCGAGCGCATTCGTATGGAGCGATTGCGTCCCGCCCTGCGTCGCCGCCATCGCCTCGATTTCGGTGCGCACGACATTGTTGAACACGTCCTGCGCCGTCAGCGACCAGCCCGAAGTCTGGCAATGCACCCGCAGCGACAGGGAACGGTCGTCGGCCGGCGCGAAACGCTCCTTCACCAGCTTCGCCCACAGAAGGCGCGCCGCACGAAGCTTGGCGACTTCCATGAAGAAGTTCATGCCGATGCCGAAGAAGAACGAGAGCCGGGGCGCGAAAGCGTCCACCTTGAGACCGGCCGCTATCCCGGCGCGGATATATTCGAGGCCGTCCGCCAGTGTGTAGGCAAGTTCGAGGTCGGCCGAGGCGCCAGCCTCCTGCATGTGATAGCCGGAGATCGAGATCGAATTGAACTTCGGCATGTGCGCCGCTGTGTAGGCGAGGATATCCGCGACGATCCGCATCGATGGGCCGGGCGGGTAGATGTAGGTGTTGCGGACCATGAACTCCTTGAGGATATCGTTCTGGATGGTGCCGCTGAGCGCCTTCTCGGGAACGCCCTGTTCCTCCGCCGCCACGATGTAGAGCGCCAGGATCGGCAGGACGGCGCCGTTCATCGTCATCGAAACGCTGATCTTGTCGAGCGGAATGCCCGAGAACAGCGTTCGCATGTCGTAGATGGAATCGATCGCGACGCCGGCCATGCCGACGTCTCCCGTCACCCGCGGATGATCGGAATCGTAGCCGCGATGCGTGGCAAGGTCGAAGGCGACCGAAAGCCCCTTCTGTCCACCGGCGAGGTTCCGCCGATAGAAGGCGTTGGAATCTTCCGCCGTCGAGAAGCCGGCATATTGCCGGACGGTCCAGGGGCGCTCGACATACATGGTGGGGTAGGGGCCGCGAACGAAGGGCGGCAGGCCCGGCCAGCCGTCGATGAAGTCGAGACCCTCTCGGTCTTCTCGCGCATAGGCCGGATTGATCGCAATGCCCTCGGGCGACGGCCAGGCCACGCCGCCCCCGCTGCGTTCGGGCAAAAGGGGCAGACGCCATTCGACCTTGCTGAAATTGCGCATTCAGGTCTCGATGGATTCCGTCAGCCGGACAAAGCCAAGGGCTTCGGCCGCCAGCGCCGGCGTGCCAGCCGGCTTCGCATTAGGACGAGTTACCTGCCCGGATGGCGCGACCTTAGCCGCCGGATCCGGGAAGGCGTTGGCCCCGATGATCTGGATCTCGTTGCGCCGCAGGCGATCGATGCGGTTCTGGCGGCTCGCCTCAACGGTACGCTGAACCGAGGCGGACAGGACCGCGGCCAGAAGCCCACCCTCGCTCTCGATCTGGCGGAACCGCTCCCACGCCGCCTCGGCGAGGGCGCTGGTCAATGCCTCGATCGCCCCGGAACCGGCGCCGGGATCGGCGACCCGGGCAAGGCCGGCTTCCTCGATGAGGATCGTCTGGCTGTTCCGCGCAACCCGCCGCGGGAACGGATCGTCGGTCACTATCGCCGCGTCGAAGGGGAGGGCGGCCACGGAATCGGCTCCGCCCATTCCGGCGGCGGCAACGGCGGCGGTCGTCCGCAGGATGTTGCTATGCGGATCGAGCCGGCTCTGCATCCGCCACGAGGTTTCCGCGTGAATGCTGCAAGGCCGCGGTGCGAGTTCCGCCGCCTCCAGCAACCGCGCATGAAGCAGCCGCATTGCCCGCAGCTTGGCGATAGTCATGAACTGATCGGCGTCGGCGGCGAGCGTGATTCCGATGAGCCCAACCGCGCGCTCCGCTGAGATGCCGTCCGCTTCCAGCAGCCGCAGATATTCGGCAAATGCGGCGATCGCGCTCGCCAGTTCCTCCACCTCGGTAGCGCCGGCGTTGTGCCAGACCCGCCCGTCGGCGACGAGCACATGACCCGACAGGCCATTCTCCGCCAGCGCCGCAGCAAGCCCGGCCGCCTTGGCGCCAATCTCCGCGAAGGGAGCCGCCAGCCATCCCCGTGCCGCCAGCAGGGCGATCGGGTCGAACACAAAAGTGAGTTCGCGCGGAGCGGCTGACTTGAGGAAAGGCAGCAGACCCCCGGCCAGCGCAAAGGTCTCTTCGCCGCCATCGACCCGCAGCGACAACTCGCCAAGCGAAATTCCTGCGAAGAGCTTCTTCCAGTCGATTGTGGCTGATGGCAGTCCGCGACCGCGCGCCGAGGGACTGGAAGCGAAGAGAAGCTCGATTCCGGTTGCCCCACCGTCGACTTCGGCGCGGATTTGCTCGGCAGCATCTGAGACAGCAGCGGCCGCCACTGTTGCAACGATGTTCCAGGCCCGGCCGTCATTGTCGCGGGCCATTACCGCACCTGTTCCGGGGCCATAAAGGGCCCCGACGGCGATCCCGTCTTCGCTCCGAAAGACGGGCAGTTCGGCGCCGACGACCCGCCGCCAGTCATCCTCCGCAAAACGCTGGAATCCCACCGCTATTTCAATCATTTCGCCAAAATCCGAACGGCCCGAGACTTCTTATACGGAAACTACCGACTTGCCGGAAGCCATCGCGGCTGCCACACATAGCTGGATTCAACGGAGAGGCTGAAACTGGCTGGGCAGGTTAAGCGACTGATTTTATAGTCAAAAAGAAGCGGCAAACTGTCAGAAACCACAATTGAACGGGAATTCAACCCGTTCATGCTGGCGCTCCGGGGGCGGGGAAATCGAATGCCGACTGCAAACGGTCTGGTTGCGGATAGCGAGAGCTTCCGCGACATGGCGGATGGTGCGCAAGTTATTGATTTTATGGAGGAAAGGTTCCGGCGCTTCGGAGCGACTCATTTCCTCGCTACCGGGCAGGCGCTGCCGGGCCGGCCTATCGAGCCACTGGTCCTGCGAATGGTCTGGGGCGACTCGCGCGGCGAGCGACCCAACCTGCAAGCTACTGATCCGCTTCTACAATTGGCCCTCCGCTCGAAGCGGGCGTTTTTTGGATTGAGCGCCGGCGACCCGGCTTTTGGCGAATCGGCGCTGGCGGTTGCGGCGGGGCCCGGACTGCGCATTGTGGGCGTCCCAATATGCGCTTTTCACCCTTACCAAGCCGCTGTTATTGCAGCAGGAATCGACCTCGACTTCGATCTCCGGTCGGCCCTTGCCATCGATCATTTCTGCACCGAGGGGTTCCGTCGGCTGTTCGAGCTCGGCGAACTCCACAAAGACCGGCCCGGTGACCTGTCCGCACGTGAAGACGGGTGGTGGAACTATCGGCATTAGGCAAGACTGCCAATGAGATAGCGTCAGTTCTTCAGATTTCACAACGGACCGTCCACGCCCATTTGCAGAACGCCAGCGAGAAGCTGCGGGCGAGCAACAAGACCCACACGGTGGTCGAAGCACTGCTCTACGGGCAGATAAAAGTATAGCTCGGGCGAGGGCCGGAAGTGGCTCCGCCACGCAGCGAAGCGGTCAGGAAACAGCCCCGGACAGCTACGGCCGCTGCTGTCTCCCGAATCAGGTGAACTGACTGAGGCCGGGGATCGATCCGACCACCGCATCGACGGCCGGCGCCCCGACTTTGCCTCGGGCGAAACCCAAAAACTCCTTCGCCAGTCCCTGGACATCGCCAAATCCGAGTCCGGCGCCGGTGAGGTCGCCGAACACCCCCATGACGCCACCGCCGCTGACCGGTGGCGCGGCGGCCATCGCCTCGGCGGCGCCGGGAATTGCCGCGACGAGAGCGTTCACCGAATCGCCCGGCGACTCCTTCTGCAGGAACTTCAGGATGATGACGACACCCTTCCGCGCGACGCCGGGGTCGAGGCCAAGACTGCCGGCGACCTGCGCGACGAGTTCATCCATGGCGATTGTCTCCGGCGTTGACGCGAGAGCGCATGTCATCCGAGGCGGGATGGAAAGACAAGCGCGCTTTGCGGCGGCGGCGGGACTGGCTAGGTTGCCCGCTCTTTTGAGCCCTCCCGGGAGACACAAGCGAAGATGACCGTGCTCGACGACGTTCTGAAACATATCGACCGGGAGTCGGAGGCGAGCCTCGACCGCCTTTTCGCGCTGCTCCGGATCGAGAGCATTTCCACCGATCCCGCCTATCGCGATGCGTGCCGCGCCGCCGCCGAATGGCTCGCCGACGATCTCGGCGGGCTCGGCTTCGACGCCGCGCCACGGCCGACGCCGGGCCATCCCATCGTTGTCGCCCACGATCGCGACGGTGCGAGCGGTCCGCACGCATTGTTCTACGGCCACTACGACGTCCAGCCGGTCGATCCGCTCGACCTGTGGGCGTCGCCGCCTTTCGTGCCGCGCCTGATCGAGCGCGCCGACGGCAGCAAGGCGATCGCCGCCCGCGGTGCGTCGGATGACAAGGGGCAGTTGATGACCTTCATCGAGGCCTGCCGGGCTTGGAAGGCCGTCGCCGGCAAGCTGCCGATCGAGGTCTCGATTCTTCTCGAAGGAGAGGAGGAATCCGGCAGCAAGAGTCTGGTGCCGTTCCTGACCGCCAACGCCGCAGAACTGAAAGCCGACCTCGCCCTCATTTGCGACACCGGCATGAGCCGGACACGGCCGGCGATTACGACAATGCTGCGTGGCATGGTCGGCCAGGAGATCGTCATCACCGCCGCCAGCCGCGATCTTCATTCCGGCTCCTATGGCGGCGCGGCACGCAATCCGATCCATGTACTGGCTTCAATCCTTGCCGACCTTCACGACGAAACCGGGCGCGTGACGCTGCCGGGCTTCTATGAGGGCGTCGGCGAACTGCCGGCGGAAGTCCTCGACCTGTGGAAGGGCCTCGGCTTCGATCCAGCGAAGTTTCTCGGCGGGGTTGGCCTGTCGATCCCGGCGGGTGAGGCAGGACGCTCGGTGCTGGAAATGATCTGGTCGCGGCCGACCGCCGAGGTCAACGGCATCATCGGTGGCTACACCGGCGCCGGCTTCAAGACGGTGATCCCCGCGAAGGCTTCGGCGAAGATCTCGTTCCGTCTTGTCGGCGAGCAGGATCCGGTGAAGATCGCGGCCGCGTTCCAGGAGTTCGTGCGGGCGCGGGTGCCAGCCGATTGCTCGGTGGAGCTCATCGCCCATGGCGGCAGCCCGGCGATCCGCCTGCCGCTGTCGGGCAAGCACCTTGCCGCCGCCCGGCGCGCGCTGGCAAACGAGTGGGGCAACGAGGCGGCGCTCGTCGGCGCGGGCGGCTCGATCCCGGTGGCGGGCGACTTCCAGCGCATCCTCGGCCTCGATTCCCTGATGATCGGCTTCGCCCTCGAGGACGACAGCATCCATTCGCCGAATGAAAAGTACGAGCTGTCGAGCTTCCAGGGCGGCATCCGCTCCTGGGCGCGGATTCTGGCGGCGCTGGCGGAGTAGCAAAAGGGCCTGGCGCCGTGGCAGACTGAGTACCGAGCGTCGGAGCATCGAAATGGCCGCCAGCGCCCTCCGCCATCGTCTTGCCAACCGGGAAGACGTCGCCGCCCTGACCGCGCTCATGAACGCGGCAATCGGTGAACTCCAGAAGCCTTTCCTCACCGACGGCGAAATCGCCTCCAGCCGCGCCATCATGGGTCTCGACACCCAACTGATCGACGATGGAACGTATTTCGTTATCGAGCAGGACGGCGCCCTTGCGGGCTGCGGTGGCTGGAGTCGGCGGGCCACACTCTACGGCGGCGATCAATCGCCCGGCCGCAATGCCGCGATGCTGGACCCTGGAAAGGATGCCGCGCGGGTCCGCGCCATGTACACGCATCCCGATTTCACGCGGCGCGGCTTCGGACGGCTCGTCCTGGCCTTGTGCGAGGATGCGGCGCGCAGGGAAGGCTTTTCGCGCGCCGAACTCATGGCGACCAAAGCCGGCGAGCCGCTTTATCGCGCCTGCGGCTACGAGGCGCTGGAGGCGGTATCCGACGCACGCGGCGGCGTTGCGGTGCCGTTGTTGCGGATGACCAAATCCCTCTAGTCTTCGTGACGGTGCCCCTCTTCGGCGCGGATTCTGGCGGCACTGGCGGAGTAGGGGTATAGGGCGCCGATGGCCGCAAAGTCGAAACAAACGATCCCGGTTCACGCACTCGACGACAAGCGGACGCACCTGGCTTTGCCGCACCTCGGACGCTTGCGACAGGGACAGCTCAAGACGCTGTGCGGCCTGCAGGCGGTGACGGCGCTGCCGCTGTTCGCGATGGCCGAGACGGGCAGCCGCTGCAAGACGTGCTTCGGCAAGGTCGATGCGAATGGTGAGATGAAGGCGTAGGGCGGGCTTCGCCTTGCCCGCCCCGCAGAGTTGCTGGGCGGTCTAGCCGTCGTCGAACAGCACGGATGGGCGGACCTGCCAGCGGCGCGACGGGTGGCTGTCGCAGTTGAACTGGAGGGCGACCACGTTGTTGGCGGTGCTGACGCCGCCGGCGATGGTGAGGCACTTGCCGGTCTGGACGTTCTTGATCTGGAAGAAGCTGCCCATCTTGACCAGCGTCCAGCGCCGCGAGGGATGGCTGTCGCAGGTGAATTGCAGCGCGTGGACATTGTTGGCGGTGCTGACACCGCCGGCGATGGTCAGGCACTTGCCGGTTTGCAAATTCCTGATCTGGAAGGCGCCGCCTGCGTCGATCATACGCCAGCGCCGCGACGGATGGGTGTCGCAGGTGAACTGGAGGGCCTCGACGTTGTTGGCGGTGCTGACGCCGCCGGCGATGGTGAGACACTTGTTGGTCTGCACGTTGATCAGCATCACCGGCGTGGAAAAGGTGGCGGCGACCGAGACCTCGGACGGCGCGACCGCGGCGAGGCTGGAGACAAGCAGGCCGGCAACGGTGATTTTACGGAATTGCCAGATATTCATCGTGACCTCCGTGACGTTCGCGTGATAGTCGAACGCCACAGTAGAACACACGTATCGCTGGAAGTATACGCGAACTTAACCAGCGTATTCTCGTGTAATTACCTAATATATTCAAATATTATATTAAAAACTAATAACAAAATCGAAGATCGCATAGTCGAGGTGAACGCGATGTTTCTGTTCAGAGCGGCGCTTCACGCAGGCGGGACCCGGTAGTCGCCGCGGTCGTCCGGGCGGCAGTGCGATTGGGCACGCCAAGCTTGT
>JBDTLN010000089.1:0-7571 GCA_039934795.1 Bauldia sp.
GCGCAACGGCGAGGTGATTGCCAGCGCCGGCAACCGGACCATCGCGCTTGACGACCCGACCGCCCACGCGGAGATGCTGGCCATCCGGGAGGCCGCGGCCCGCCTTGGCTCCCAGCGGCTCACCGGCGCCGACCTTTACGTGACGCTGGAGCCCTGCGCGATGTGCGCGGCGGCGATCTCATTTGCCCGGATCGGGCGTCTCTATTTCGGCGCGGCAGACGTCAAGGGTGGTGCGGTAGAGAACGGCGTCCGGTTCTTCGCGCAGCCGACATGTCACCACGCCCCCGAAGTTTATGGAGGAATCGGCGAGACGCCGTCAGCCGAGTTGCTCAGAGATTTCTTCAGATCGAAGCGCGGCTGACTTGTCGGCCGCACCACCACCTAGAACGGCCACCAGGATTTCTTCTTCTTTTTCGGCTTCTCGGTGACATCGACCGGCGAATTCGGATCCGGCTCGCGGTAGGACGCCGGCGGCTCGGTCAGGTATTTCCGGACCGGCCTGCCCTCGGCATCGACCGAGCCGGCCTTGTTGCTGCGCGCGTCGGCGAACGCCTTCTTGATTTCGGCGTTCGTCAGCTTCCGCTGCGGGGCCGCGCCACCGCCTTGCGATACCGGGGTGGCAAACTTCGGCGCCTCGTATGTCCCGCCGTACCGCGACGCGTCTTCCTGCCGCTTGACCATCGTGCGACGGAGCTCGTCCGGATCCTTCGGCCAGTTCTCAGCCGAGGCGTAGGTACGCGAACCGGGCGGCGGCAAGGCTGCCGTGCTCGGCGGCGCCACGATCGGCGCACGCGGCGAATAGTCGATCGGATCTTTCTTCTTGCCGCTGAGGCTGACGATGCCGGCGATGTCTTCGACGGTCTGAACCCCCGGCGTTGTGCCAGTGCCATAGGTCATCGCCGAGCCGCACCCGGCTAGCGACAAGGCGACGCCCGCAATGCCGGTCAGGCGGATCACATCAGGCGAAGCGATCTTGAAGACTTTCAAATGCCCAATCCCGTTACCGGCAGCCACGCGCCCTGCAGACAAGAGCTTTCCCGCCAACTATTTGATTGGCGGCGAATAGGGGCGAAAATCCGGCCGACCCGTCGAGATTTCTAACCCAACCCTCCCCTTCGGACAACCTCAAGGGCGGCCAAGCACCGAAAGGGCCTGATCAAGCGCGTTTCCCGGCCCCGCCTCCGCCAGGATGCGGCGGGCCGCGGCGGCGTCCTCGGTCATTCTGGCGACCAGAGCATCGACCGATTCGAAGCGAAGTTCGGGGCGAATCCAATCGATGAATGTCACCGTGAGCTCTTCGCCGTAGAGGTCGCCGGCGAAATCGAACAGACAGGCTTCAAGCAGCGGGGCACCGTTGTCGAACGTGGGCCTGCGGCCGAAACTGGCTACGCCGTCGAATACGCCGCCGTCGGCGCGTCCGACGCGGACCGCGTAGATCCCGTGGCGGAGGCGGCAGTCGCCGGCAAGCCTGAGATTTGCAGTTGGAAAGCCAAGTTCCCGTCCGCGCCGGTCGCCGGAAATGACTGTTGCGGTGACGAACCAGCGATAGCCGAGCATCTTGTTTGCTTCGGCGACATCGCCGGCCTCGAGCGCATCGCGAATGCGGGTTGCCGAGTAAGGCACGCCGTCCTTGCCGGCAATCGGGCCGATGATCGAAACCGGAAATCCGAAACGCGCGCCGGCTTCGACGAGGAAGCTTGCCGAACCCGTCCGGCCGTGCCCGAAATGGAAATTGTAGCCGACGGCGACGACCCCTGCCGAGAGGCGGCCGACTAGCACTTGCGCGACGAACTGTTCCGCGGTCAGGGCGGCAAATGCCTGATCGAAGGGAATGACGACCACTGCGTCGATGCCGATAGCCGAAAGCAACCGAAGCTTGGCCTCGGGCGAAGTCAGCCGGAAAACCGGCGTGTCGGGGCGGAAGAGGTCGCGGGGATGCGGCTCGAAGGTCAGGACAAGCGCCCGGATGCCAATGCGGCGGGCATCGGCGATTGCCGCCTCAAGCAGCGCGAGGTGACCCCTGTGCAAGCCATCGAAATTGCCAAGCGCGACAACGCTGCCGGACAGCGTTGCCGGGACCCCATCGATGGAGAAAGATTGAATTCGGGTCGGACCGGCGGTGTTCGCCATCATGGGTTCCGTCGGACTTGCGGTGAGGGAACCTGCCGTCTCGACCAGAGGCGGTCAAGGGTGGAGGGGCTACCAGACGAGGCGGGGCGCAAAAGCGCGCGCGGACAGGCCGGCGGCCATCAGGAACGTCACAATCGCGTCGGCAGACGGCCGGTCGCGTTCCCCGAATGTCGTTGCGTGGATGCCGCCGGTGATGAACAGCGCATCAATGCCGGCGCTATTGGCGCCGCGGATGTCAGTCTCGGCTCCGTCGCCAACCGCAAGCAGCGCAGTCGTGGGCACCGGCCGGCCGGCCAGCGCCTCGATGCGCTTGAGGGCCGCTGCATAGATTTCCGGGTGGGGCTTGCCGACCACGATGGTCTCGCCGCCGAAGAGACGATAGCGCTGCGCGAGGGCTCCGGCACACCAGACCAGGCGATCGCCGCGCTCGACGACGATGTCGGGATTCATGCAGAGCATCGGCAGACCCCTCGCCGCGAGACGGCGAAGCAACTCGGCATAGTGGTCGGGGGTCTCGGTCTCGTCGTCGAAGAGTCCGGTGCAGGCGACAAGATCGGCTTCCTGTTCGCCAACCAGCGCAACGTCGAGGCCGCCATAGATCGGCAGGTCGCGCTCCGGACCGATTGAGTAGATCCTGGCTCCGGGCCGGGCCGAGAGAAGGTCACGCGACACGTCGCCCGACGTGACGATGTCGTCGTATGCGGCGCGCTCGACGCCGAGCCGGTCCAGTTGCGTGCGGATGACGGTGCTCGGTCGCGGCGCATTGCTGACAAGGACGACCCGGCCACCGCGGTCGCGAAAGCGGACGAGCGCCGCGCCGGCGGGGCGGAAGTGCTCGAGGCCGTTGTGGATCACGCCCCAGACATCGCAGAGGAGAAATTGATACGCGCCGGCGACTTCAGAAAGGCCGGAAATCTGTTGCAATGGCGGGAAACCAGACATGCTGGCCCGCCTAGTAGGTTCCTCCCCGCCGGTCAAGCGCCAACGCTTTGTTTACCCTGTTTCGACAAAACTGCGGAAGCCGGACGTCGCCGATTCGCTACAGCAGGAACCAGGACGCGCATGGCTTCAAGCCGAGCCGCACCCGCGCCGATCGACGTGCTGATTGTCGATTCCGATCCCGCCCAGCGCAGGGTTCTCGCGGGTCTGATCGCCGAGCGCACCCTCGGCCGTTTCGCAGCGCGCATCTGCGAGATCCCGAAGGACGCCCTTGCCGGGGTCCGTGCCGGCGCGATCATGATCGCCGACATCGAGACTGTCGGCGGCCCTTTGCGCCTCGCGGAACTGACGAGAACACGGATGCCGCTGATCGCCACCAGTCAGCGGGCCCCACTCACCGCCGCGGTCGCGGCCGCCAGGGCGGGTGCGGTCGACTTCCTCGCCAAACCAATCGGCGCAACCCAGCTCATCGAGAAGCTAGACGCCGCGGTCAGTTCCTGGCACCCGTCGAATCAGGAAACCGCCAGCCCGGCGAAGACCCCTTCCCCGGCGCCCACCATCTATCAGAAGCGTGAGGCCTGGGCGAGGCGACTGGGAGGATGAGGCGGCCATTCGCCCCGCGAGGCGCTACCTCTTGTGCGCATGCCGCGAAAATTCGATCATGTGACGATGGGGCAATAGTCCGCCCGGTGGCGGACTGGGTTGGGGGTTAGCCATGCGCGCGTCCGGAATTGGGCTTCGTGCTGCGACAGGTGTAAGGGCGTTTGTGGTGGTGATGCTGGCCGGCGTTGCGGCGCCCGCGGCGGCCGGACCAATCGCCGACCAGGCAGCCGAGGCGGAAACGCTGATGAGCGCGGGAAATGCCGAGGAGGCACTCAGTCTCTTCGACAAGGCTGCCGGGGCCTTCTGGGTCTCCTCGCCGCTGCAATTGCGCAAGGCCCTGTTCGCCGACGACATAGCCGGCTTTGGTCAATACACGCCGCGCGCCGACGCCACTTTCAAACCGGGCTCCCGCGCCACGGTCTATCTCGAACCGTTCGGCTACGCCTTTGTCGAGGACGGCGACATGTTTCGGATTGCGCTTGCGGCGGACTTGCAGATCCGCACGCCCGGCGGGTTGATCCTTGCCAAGGCGGACGATTTCGGCGGTCTGGAATGGAGCGGGCGCGAGAAGAGCCGGGAAGTCCATGCCCAGGTCGGCGTCGATCTGCCCGACCTCAAGCCGGGCAGCTACGAACTGGTATTGACGCTGCGCGACAAGTCCTCGCCCAAGACGACGACGACGACGCTGCCGTTCAGCGTCGCCGCGCCGTAGGTCCGTCGGGCCCGCTACTTCTCGATACGGAGTTCCGTTATCGAGTTGCCGATGGCGGTGAATGCCGCCGACAGGGCGGCACTATCCGAGGCGTTGAAGTATTTGGTCGAGTCGCTGGCGCATTTCTGGAGCAAGTCCAGCGCGGCGCTCGGATTGCTGACCGTGCCGGCGTTGATGTCAAAGCCGACCGTATAGATGATGACGTTGTTCGGCGCCGCCTTGGCATTGGCGCAGGCCGCCTTGGTGCGATCGTTCATCAGGCCGCTCAGCACCGTGGCGTCCGTCGAGTTTGAGCCCATGTGGCTCCTCGCCACATAACCCCAGTCGCCATACCAGGACTTCAGCAACTTGCTGTTGGGGTAATAGGTGTTCTCCCCGTCGGTCATCAGAATGATGATCTTCTTGTTGCCTTCCTCGGTGTAGGCACGACCCTCGGTGAACGGCAGAGCGGGCGACAGCACGCGCCAGCCCCAGGCGAGGCCGGCGTCGATGCTCGTCGCACCAAGGGCGACGAGATTGTTGATGGCCGTCGTCACCGTCGCCTTTGTCTTGGTCAGGGGCGTGATAGCGGTGCTGTTGCAGAGGAAGTTCGGGCCGCCCGGTACGGCGGTCGCGCCGGAACCGAAGGTGATGCTGGCAACCGTTCCCTTGTTGGAGCCTGAGCCGTATTTGCAGAGCTTGGACGTGGAAAGGCTTGAGCCCGCGAACGCGATCGTCTCGCTCTTGCCGCTCGTCCCGTCGCAGTTGGAATTGCCATTGGAGCAGGTGAAATTCACCGACTTGTTGTAGCTGTGCGTGCCCGACTGGCTGCCGCTAGTGTTGACGGCGCTGCCACCAGACGACGTCGAGACTCTGAACGAGTTCGTCGAAAGGCCGGTCGAGATAACGTAGTAAGGGATGCCCGCCGTCAGGCCACTCGGCAAGGAGCCCGTCGTCGAGAACACAATCGGTGTGCCCGCTGTCAGACCGTGGCTGGTCTTGGTGACGACCGCAGGGCTGGCTGCCGTCACGGTGAGCGTGTTGAAATCGGCAGAACAGGTCGTCGCGTTGCCGTCGTCGGGCAGGTAGTTGTTGTAGCTTTGCGCTCCGGTTGGCGCGCCGTTGTAGCGGCGTGTGGATGAAGACGATCCGGCGTAGGCGCAGCTGCCGGTCGAACACGTCCAGTTGTCCGGTTCATCGGCGGCGAACATCGGTACGAACATCGTGTTGGCGTTTGAGGCGGCGTCATCCTGCGCGTCATAGGGGATCGGACGCTGCTCGACGCAGCCGCCCCAACTTATCGCGTTGCCGCCGGAGTCCTTAAGCGCGCTGAACAGGGTGAAGTTGCTGGTTCCGGCCGTCGCGCCGGCGTTCTCCATGGCATCGGCATGGTACGTGCCAATGGCGGAGGTATCGATCCAACCGTCGTTCTGGTGGCTGGAGCCGACGTTGACCGCGCCGGAGAACGGAACGATCGCGACCTTGATCGGATCGGGCTTGGTGCTGGTCGAGGCAAGGTTGAAAAGCGTCGTGACCAGGCTATTGGCGGAGCTCTTCAGCGAGGTCAGCTTTGAGCCATTCATCGAGCCCGATGTATCGAGCACGAGGGCAACCTCGACCGTACCGATGCCCTGGGTGACCTGCGACTTGAGGTCGAAGCTCAGTTCATCAATGCCCACGATGCCGAGGAAATGGGTCGGGACGTCGAGCGTGGTGGTCAACGTGATCGTCGCGCCCGAAATATTCGGGGTTAGCGTCGGAACCGGATCAATCTCGGTGGCGACGTTGCTAGCGAAAAAGGACTGCGCCTCTGCGATTACCGCGTCATTGGACACAACGCCAATCTTCTTGCCGCCGGCGAGAGCGGCCGAGTCGAGCGCGTCCTGTACAATTGTGCGCTCGCGAAATGCCTGCGAGTAGTCGACGGCTGCACCGGTAGCCGAGACTAGAGGAATTGAAGCGATTGCGAAGATCGGGGCAATGTTGCCGCCTATATCGCGCCAGAACCGTAAAAACATTACGTGCCTCCAGTCGGACGTATCTCAGATTACGGCCGAAGCTAGGCAGTCAGGCTTTCGCAGGCGTTAACTTTTTTGCAAACCCGACTCTTTTGCTAATGATTAGTTTACGAAGCCTTTCAACTCGCTCGCCGCAACGCGCCCGGCTGTCTTCGCCCTTTTCAGCCGTGGCGCTTGACAAGCGGCCGACGAATTCTTAAATCCGCGGCGCCTGCTAGCACTCTGCCAAGGTGAGTGCCAGGCGAACCATCTAGTTGAGGCGCATCCCGAACCCGGGCGCCATACGAGAGGAAGCAAACCCTATGAAATTCCGTCCTCTGCACGACCGCGTGGTCGTTCGCCGGATCGAGTCCGATGCGAAGACGGCCGGTGGCATCATCATTCCGGATACCGCCAAGGAGAAGCCGCAGGAAGGCGAGATCATCGGCGTCGGACCTGGCGCCCGCGACGAAGCTGGCAAGCTGGTTCCGCTCGACGTCAAGGTCGGCGACCGCATCCTGTTCGGCAAGTGGTCCGGCACCGAGGTCAAGATTGACGGTGAGGAACTCCTCATAATGAAGGAATCGGACGTCATGGGCATCATCGAAGGCAAGGCGTCTTCGACCAGGAAAGCCGCGTAAGCCATTGGCTTGACGCGGTTTTTTATTGCCCAAACCAGAAGGAATAACGGAAATGGCAGCTAAAGACGTACGTTTCGGGGGCGATGCCCGCGATAAGATGCTGCGCGGCGTGGACATCCTCGCCAACGCAGTGAAGGTCACCCTCGGCCCGAAGGGACGTAATGTCGTTCTCGACAAGTCGTTCGGCGCACCGCGCATCACCAAGGACGGCGTGACTGTCGCCAAGGAAATCGAACTCGAGGACAAGTTCGAGAACATGGGCGCGCAGATGGTGCGCGAGGTCGCGTCGAAGACCAACGACACGGCCGGCGACGGCACCACCACCGCGACCGTTCTCGCCCAGTCGATCGTCCGTGAGGGCGTCCGTGCGGTTGCCGCCGGCCTGAACCCGATGGACCTGAAGCGCGGCATCGACCTCGCGGTCGAGGCCGTGGTCGCGGACCTGAAGACGCGCTCGAAGGCGATCAAGACGAACGCCGAGATTGCCCAGGTCGGCACGATCTCCGCCAACGGCGAGGCCGAGATCGGCGAGATGATCGCCAAGGCGATGCAGAAGGTCGGCAACGAGGG
>JBDTLN010000090.1:0-7569 GCA_039934795.1 Bauldia sp.
CGGCAGCGGATCCGCACATACCGCCGCGATCGCCTGCCGCCCGGGCAGGTACGGCACAAAGATGTCCGCATCCTGCTCGTAGGTCATGCGCAGATCGAAATGGCGGAGCGCCCGGCGATCGGCCATCACCGGATAGTTGACGACACTCTCCATCGACCAGAGTACCCATAGATTGCGCGGATGCTTGGCGATATTCAGCCGCCAGCGCTTCAGCCCCGGAACGTGCAGGACAACCGCATCGGCCTCAGGCGCCAGAGCCCGGTCGCTCGTGATGTCGCAATCGATGTCGCCGAACGACGGGCTTTCCCATGGCCGGTGACCGAAGAAATCGTTGTGGAAGAGGATCAGCGGCCGACGCCCGCCCCGCCCGCTTGTCGCCATGCGCGCCCTGCTCCTCGTCCGTAAGCCCGGAAGATGTCAGACCGCAGCGGCGTGGCCAATGGCCGGCGCCCCATCAGCGCGGCGCATAGGCGTAACTGTCGACCGGTGGCACCTTGTCGATCAACCCCCGCTCCTTGAGGAAGGCGGCGAAGCGTTCGTAGCGCCCGACATCGAGGGCCGCCGGGCGCTTGGCGAATCGCGGCAGCGTCAGGGCGAAAGAGCGCCGGTTGAGCTCGTCGCCGAGTTCCGTGTGCGCCTTGACGAACATCTCCAGCGCCTCCTCCGGATGGTTGGTGAGGAAGATCGTCGCCTCCTCGACCGCCGCGATGAACCGCGCCAGGCGCGGGTCGTCGCGCAGCTTCGTGTTCGTCACATAGATCAGCTCGTCATAGACCGGCACGCCGTGCTCCTCCGGATAGAACGCCACGCCGGGATGTTTCTCGATGTCGAGTTGCACGAGCTCGACATTGCGATACCCGTCGATCGCCGCGTCGACCTGGCCCGACATCAACGCCGTGACGAGATTGAAGTTGACGTTGACGAGCGTCACATCGGCGGCGCTGAGACCCACCGATTTGAGGATCGAGGAGAGATAGGCATCCTGGAAGCTTGCCACCGAATAGCCGACCTTCTTTCCCTTCAGGTCGGCGAGCGTTTTGATCGGCCCATCCTTGAGGACGATCAGGCAATTGAGCGGCGTCTCGATCAGCGTGCCGAAGCGGACCAGCGGCAGGCCCTCCTTCAATTGCAGCATGAGGTCCGGCTGGTAAGTGACGGCGACGTCGCCCTGGCCGGCGGCAACCAGCCGCGGCGGCGCGCTCGGATCGGCCGGCGCGATCAGTTCCACATCGAGCCCGTGCCGCTCGAAATAGCCGCCCTCCTTGGCGATGACGAGCGGCGCGTGGTCCGGATTGACGAACCAGTCGAGGATCACCGTCAGCTTGTCGGCGGCGGACACCGGCACGGCAAGGAGGCTCAGCACTGCGGCCAGGATCAACGGACGGCGCATTGGGAATGTCCTTTCAGGTGGCGGTTTCAGGCGCCCACGGAGTGAGGTTGGCGGTGACAAGGTCGACGGCGGCGCGGAGCAGCACCGACATGGCGGCAAGAATGAAGAGTGCGGCGAACATCACGTCGGTCTGCGACCGGCCATTGGCGAGCAGCATGGCGTAGCCGAGCCCCGACGATGCCCCGACCCATTCTCCGATCATCGCCCCGACGGGCGCATAGACCGCGGCGAGCAGGCCGCCGATGATCAGCGCCGGCAGCGCCGCCGGCAGGCGCAGCAACAAGACCTGCCGCCAGTGCGGCGCCCGGTAGAGACGGGCAATGTCGAGGAGCTGGGGATCGGTCCGCGCCAGCCCGTCCTGGAACGCCGAGGCGACCGGGAAGAAGATGGCGATCGTCGCCATCACCACCTTGGAGGCAAGGCCGAAGCCGAACCACAGCGCAAGCAGCGGCGCGATGGCGAAGACCGGTATCGCCTGGCTGACCACCATCGCCGGCATGACGAAGCGCTTGGTCAGCGGCAGGAAGGTGACGCCGAGCGCGACGACGCAGCCGAGCGCCGCTCCGGCGAAGAGCCCGATCACCGTTTCGGCAAGCGTCGTGACGGCATGGACCTGCCACAGGTCCGGGCGCTCCTGGAGAGCCTTCAGGACCCGGTCGGGCCCCGGCAGCATGAAGGGGGCCGGCGCAAAGATGACGACAACCGCCTGCCAGACGACGACAAGCCCGAGGGCGACGAGAAACGCGCGAAAAAGGATCACCTCCGATCCTCCGCCGCGCCGCCCGCCGATGGTCCTTGAACGAGCTTGAAGCGCATCGCAACGCCTTGCCGACCTCTGGGAACTGACCGTCGGATAGCGCAGCGAATTGGCGGAAGCGGTTCCCGTCCCTTCGCCGGCATGACCCGGATCAGGTTCGAAGGGTTCGGCTCAAGGCCGTCTCAGCTCGAAAGAGCACCCCTCGGAACGCCGCCAGCATCGCAGGCGAAGGCAGCCGGGGCAAGGGGCGAGGCGCGAAGGAAATGTTGCGCCGAAACCGGCGCATCCAGAAACCGGAGGGGGCTATTGCTGTGCAGCCTGGCCCCAGCTCTCCATCGCGGTGCGGAAGATTTCGGCCCCCGTTGCGCCCTTCTCGAATGTGAGGATCGCACGCTGGTTCGTACCGTAAACGATCGGCACATCGATCCAGGCGTTCTCGCGGAGCATCTTCAGGTTGTTGTTGATGTCATTTTCGGCGGCAGAAAGGGCGATCCAGAAGAGACCGTCGGCAACTTTCGCTGATGCCCCCACCAGTGCCTGGCCGCGGGCATCCTCGGCGGCTTTCATCACCAGCCGCGGTACCGTGCGAATATTCTTGCCCGCGAAATTGGCACCCGTATTGACGACTATTTCGACCAGATGGCTCGCCGGCAACGACGCATCGGCGTTCTTCCGGATGGTGACCTTCAGCTTCATGCTGCGATCGGGAATATTGACGTTGGCGACGATTTCGGGACCGTCGGTACCCTGAACAAGCTGCCAAGTCGCGCCGCCGGCAATGGCAGTCACCGTACCCGCCGATGCCGACTCGCCGCCGATTGGCTCCTCGTAGAGCGTCGCCTTTTGCGGAGTGAGCGCCTGGCCGATGGCCTGCTGATCCTGACCGCCAGCTTCCGGCAGGCTCGCCTGCTGGCTGTCGTCACCGACCGATCGGACCCCCGGATCGGCCGCGCCTTGTTCGCCGAGCCGCGCACTGTCCTTGGAGGATTCAGCCGCGGTCGCTGCCGGAGCCTCCGGCTCGGCGACCGGAACGCTCTCCGCGGCGGTCTTGTCCTGCTCGCCGATGAAGCTGGCGATCAGGTCCCGTCGCGAATAGGCAAGCGCCGCCAGTCCGACCAGCAGGCCCAGAATCAGCACGGTGATGAGGATCGCCGGCAAGCGCGAGCGCCGTGGCGCCCGTTGCGGCGGCCGCGAACCTTCATCCTCGCGATAGCCACCGCTACGAGCGCGTTCCTTGCGGGGCGGCTGTCTCGTCGCTGGCCGGTCGCGCCGATCGACGTAAGGCTCCGCCTGAGGAGCCGGCGCGGCGCGCGCCTGCTGCCAGTCGTCATCGTAGTCGGGAGCCAGTTGCGGTTGCTGGCGCCGGCCGCGCGGCGGCTCCTGCTCCTGATAAGAGTCGGGTGGCGGCGCACGCTCGATACGGTCGCGCATCGAGCGCCCGTCGTTGAAACCGGTATCCGCCCGTGCCGGCACCGGCGCGGAGGCGCGGCTCTCGGCTTCCTGGATCGCCCGGCGGAAGACGTCCTGCGGCGACGGACCGCTGGGTTCGGACACTGCCTCGCGCACCGAATCGACCGCGCGTCCGCGTGACGACTGCGCCTCTGCCGCCGCCTCGCGCTCGACCCGGCGGATCGCTTCCTCCAGTTCGAGGCGCTGGCGCGAAATCTCGGAGGTGGAAAGCGGTGGATCGATCGCCTTCAACTGGCCGATCAAGGCGTTTCGCGCCTTGTCATAGACGGAACGGCGGGCATCGCCGGCGCCGCCGTCCATGCCGCTAACCGCCTTTTTCAGTACTGCGTAGTATTCGGCCATTGTCCTACCAGAACCAGCAAATCACAGCAGTTTCAGCCCTGAAACGGATCCTGCACCAGGATGGTATCGTCGCGCTCAGGACTTGTCGAAAGCAAGGCAACCGGGGCCCCGATCAGTTCTTCGACGTGGCGTACATACTTGACGGCCTGGGCAGGAAGATCATTCCATGTCCGAGCCCCCGCCGTCGAGTCCTGCCAGCCCTCCATTGTCTCATAAATCGGCTCGATTCGCGCCTGGGCGCCCTCCGCAGCGGGCAGGTAGTCCATCGGACGCCCGTCCAGCTTGTAGCCGACCGCAATGCGAATCGTCTCCAGCCCGTCTAGCACGTCGAGCTTGGTCAAGGCGATGCCATCGATGCCCGACGTGCGCACGGTCTGTCGGACGAGAACCGCGTCGAACCAGCCACAGCGGCGCTTCCGGCCCGTCACCGTGCCGAACTCCTTGCCCCGGCGGCCAAGGAACTCGCCTACCTCGCCCTTATCCTCGGTCGGGAACGGCCCCTCGCCCACGCGCGTCGTGTAGGCCTTGGCGATGCCGAGCACATAGTCGATGCCGCCGGGGCCGATGCCCGACCCGGTCGCCGCCTGGCCGGCGACCGTGTTCGACGAGGTCACATAAGGATAGGTGCCGTGGTCGATGTCGAGGAGCGCGCCTTGCGCGCCCTCGAAGAGAATGCGCTTGCCGTCGCGGCGCGCCTGGTCGAGAAGCCGCCAGGCCGAATCCATGTAGGGCACGACCTGCGGCGCAATCGACGCCAGTTCGTCGTAGAGCGCACTCACCGGAATCTCGTCCTCGCCCAGCCCGCGCCGCAGCGCATTGTGATGCGCGAGCAGGCGCTCGACCTTTCCCCTTAGCGTCGGCAGGTCGGCAAGGTCCATCACCCGGATCGCCCGCCGGCCGACCTTGTCCTCGTAGGCCGGCCCGATACCGCGCCGCGTCGTGCCGATCCTGGTTCCCGAATTCGAGGTCTCGCGCGCCGTATCGAGGTCGCGGTGTACCGACAGAATCAGCGGGGCATTCTCGGCAACACGCAGATTTTCGGGCGACACCGCCACGCCCTGCTCGCCAAGCCGGGCGATCTCGGCCATCAGCGCATAGGGATCGACGACGACGCCGTTGCCGATCACCGACAGCTTGCCCGGCCGCACGACGCCCGACGGCAGGAGGCTCAGCTTGTAGCTGACGCCGTCGATGACCAGCGTATGCCCGGCATTGTGGCCGCCCTGGAAGCGCACCACCATGTCGGCGCGGTCGGTGAGCCAGTCGACGATCTTGCCCTTGCCTTCGTCTCCCCATTGCGAGCCGACGACAACCACGTTCGCCATACTGATGACTACCCTTGAGCCGACATGGGAATCGCCCCGGCCGGGGCCGGGGCGGAGCGGCCGGGACTATAGAGACTTATCCGGCGATGTTGAACCGCCGTCGGAGGACGAAATGGCGCGGTCTAGTCGGTCAGATAGACGACCTTGTCGGCCGGCCAACTGACCTCGTAGCCATGCTCGATGTCGCGCGTCTGGCCGGCGTCGTAGGTGTAGGTCCAGGCCATCACGCCGCGCCGGTCGTCGACGTTTTCGGTGGTCGGCGCCGTCGCCCCTTCAAGCCGCACCACGCGCACCGTCTCGTCCTCGGCATAGGGAGCCCGGTCGAGCACCGTGATCGACAGCGGCTGGCGATGGAGGTTCTCGACGGTGATCTTGAACCGCCGCGTGTCGGTCTTGCGGCTGGAGAAGACGCCGTGCTCCGCGGTCGCCCGGTCAAGGGCAACGCGGGTCACCTTCACCCGATCGTCCGTGCCGAAGCCGAGGTCGATCTTCGAGCCGGCATTGGCGAAGGCGATGGCCCCCTGCCCGACAAACGCGCCGTCGCGATAGAGCGCCACCTTGCCGGCAAGGAGCGGCGCCCCGGCGGGCGCGAGGAATCGCGCCGTCAGATAGGCCGAGGGCGTCAGGATAGGCACGGCGCGAACCTGCAGTTCGACCGTCGGCGTCTCGGTGGCGATGCGGAAGGCCCGCGCCCCGACGCCGCTCTCAAGGCTGACGGTCGCCGGCACCCGATACTCGGCGTGGAAGTCGCCGAAGTCGGCCGCCGCCTCGACCACGTCCGCCGGCCGGGCCTCGTCCTTCCGGGCAAGATCCGCCTCGCCGCCGATAGCCCGCGCCGCGGGCATCGGAGCGTCGGCGAGCGTGTCGTAGCTGGTTGAACCCGCTGCCTCGGGCTCGTAGGGGTGTTCCAGGCTGGCCAGCGCCGCATCGAGATAAGGCGCAGCGGTGCCGCCCGCCGGCCGGCTGGTGGACAGCGTCAGGGCGACGCCGCGCCAGTCCTCGCCGGTCGCTTGCGTGATTTCGGCACGCCGGACGATGGCAAGGCTCGGCTTGCCGCCTGCCTCGCCGGTCGAGAGCTGGGCGTCATAGACCGGCTCCCAGCGGGCCGAGGGCAACCGGTAGCCGACCGACAGATTGGCCGAAGCCGCGGCCTCGGCGGACACCTCGATCCGCAACTCGACACGGTCACGCGGCGGCGGCAATTCGCCGAGCTGCTTTTGCGCCGCGGCCTTGTCCGCCTCGATGGCGCGCTTCTCGATCTCAAGCCCGCGCCGCGCCGCGGCAACCGCGTCGAGATCGGCGCCGAGGGCCGCCGAAGCCGCGCTCCACTTCTCGATACCGCCGGCATTTTCGGCCAGCATCCGTGAGAAGCCATTGGGCGTCGTATCGATCATCTTCTCGATGAACTTCCGCCGCGAATCGAGTGCCGCGATGCGGTCGTCGATCCCGCCCGCCCGATCCTCGAGACTGCGAATCGCGTCGAGCGCCGCCTTTCGCGCCGGATCGCCATCCGGATCGGCGGGCAAGAACTTCGTCGCCACCGACCCGATGGAGAAAGCACCGTCGCCGCTGCCGTCGACCTTGATCGAATCGGTCTCCACCTCGGCCGGCAGATCGTCGATGACGATCACCGACCCGCCGGTCGGCAGGCGGAGCGCGAGCGAGCGGCTGACGGCCGCCCCCGACGGATAGACGATGACCGACTGGATCGGCGAGGCAGGCCGAAGCTCATCGGCCATCGCCGGAACGGCGGCGAACACGACAAGGCCTAACGCGATTCGGAACATGGCTGTTTCTCCCGGAAACGCCCCTCCTCAAGGGCAAGGATCGCTAGGCGATCATTGTGGTTGGCCGGGGCCGGAAATGTGGACAAAACGCGGCACCGGGCGCACCGCGATGACAAATGCCGTTAGACGCCTCAAAAGCTCAGCCGCTTCGCCTGAACCACGCCTTCCAGCGCTGCGACCGCGGCCAGCACCTTGTCGCTGATCGCCTCGTCGACCTCGATCAGCGCGATGGCGTCCTCGCCGGGCGCCGAACGGCCGAGATTGAAGGTCGCGATATTGACCTTCTCGGCGCCAAGGAGCGTGCCGAGGCGGCCGATGAAGCCCGGCTTGTCCTTGTTGGTGATGTAGAGCATGTGCGGCCCGAGCTCGGCTTCCATGTTGATGCCCTTGATCTGGATCAGCCGCGACCTGCCGTTGGAGAAGATCGTGCCGGCCACCGACCGCTCCTGCCGGTCGGTCTTCAGGGTGAGGCGGATATAGCTGCCATAGGCCCCTTCC
>JBDTLN010000091.1:0-7509 GCA_039934795.1 Bauldia sp.
CCCTTCCTCCCCGTTCGCAATTCCGAAGACGCCGAGCCGGCCTCCGCCGCGCCGTCTCCGCCCCACGACGGAGAGCTGCTCGATTCCTACTCCGAAGCCGTCTCAAGCGTTGCCGAGAGCGTTGGCCCGACCGTGGTCCGGGTCGATACCAGGCGTAGCCTGAAAGGCGGCCAGGGCGGCCAGGGCGGCTCCGGCGTCATCATCTCTCCCGATGGCCTCGTCCTCACCAATAGCCACGTCGTCGCAGATGCCGGCGAGATCCGCCTCGCCGACTCCGAAGGGCAAACCACCGACGCCCGGCTGATCGGCGAAGACCCCGACACCGACCTGGCGCTGATCCGCGCCGGCGCTGCCCGCGATCTGCCGGCCGCCAGGATCGGCGACTCCAAGCGCCTGCGCCGCGGTCAGATCGTCGTGGCCATCGGCAACCCGCTCGGCTTCGAGTCGACCGTCACCGCCGGCGTGATCTCCGCCCTCGGCCGCTCGCTTCGCTCCGTCAGCGGGCGCACGATCGAGGACGTCATCCAGACCGACGCTGCCCTCAATCCCGGCAATTCCGGCGGTCCGCTTGTTTCGGTCAACCGCGAGGTGATCGGCATCAACACCGCCATCATCCGCGGCGCCCAGGGCATCTGCTTCGCTGTCGCCAGCAATACCGCCAGCTACGTCGTCAGCGAACTGATCCGCCATGGGCGGGTGCGCCGGGCCTTCATCGGCGTGACCGCCGAGACCGCGCTGATCCCGCGACGTTTCGCTCTCGCCGCCGGCATCTCCAGCCAGACCGGCGCGCGGCTGACGAGCCTCATCCCGAAGGGTCCGGCGTCCGAGGCCGGGCTGATGAGCCACGACATCGTCCATGCACTCGACAAGATTCCGGTGACCGGCGTCGACGATCTGATCCGTCTCCTCGGCGCCGAACGTATCGGACAACCGGTGATGCTTGACGTGATCCGTTTCGGCAAGCCGCGCCGCTTCCATCTCCTGCCACGCGAGCGCAGCCGCGCTCGTGCTAGGAGCGCGTCAAGCTAGCGCTTGGCGGCGGGCTGGCTGCGCAGGTCGCTCTCGCGCGCGATGCGCTGGTGCTTTTCCAGGACACTCTTGATCAGATAGACCGGCTCGCCATCCTGCTGCGGCCGGTGGTCGACGATTTCGTATTCCCCCGGGGCAACCGCGCGGCCACGAAGCGGGCCAGCGAAGGTGATCGTTTCGCCGATCTTGTATTTGTGGGAAGCCATGACGCGTACTTTCCTGCCTTAAGTCTCGTGATGCCGAGCGATCAGGCCTCCCGCGCCAACCGATGCGGCGCGGAAAGCGCGCTGATGCTGCTCGATGTTGGGAGGCGAAATCGATTTACCGCGGTGCCATATTACGTCGAAACGACGGCTTCCGGGAAGGAAAAGACTGCGGCAAATATGCAACGGTGCGAAATGCGCCTGATTCCGGTCACTTTCGCAGGTCGCGGATACCGGTCGGAGCAGGCTCCTGGGCATTGTTCACCCGGCCAAGGAAAGGCTGCCACTCCGTCCCCCTGTGCGTCGAGCGCAGCGGAACCCGCTCATGATCGTTCCGCTCGATCACCGTGACGTAGGGATAGAGATGAACTGAATCGACGGCCTTCAGGAAGGGGGACGGGTCGCCTTCATTCAGCCGGCTCGCCAGGCCGCTGACATAGGACGTGAACCGGTTCGGCGCGACATGCGTATCCTCGCAGACATAGACGCCGCCGCCCCGCAGATGCGGCAGAAGCTCTTCGAGGCTGACGATCTGTTCATCGGGGACGTGTCCGCCATCGTCGACGACGACATCGAGCAGCGGGACCTGCCGGCGGAAATTCGCCCAGAACGAGCGGTCGCCCTGGTCGCCGATCAGGATCTCGACCTGCTCTGACGCGTAGACGCGGCAGGCCTCCTCTATGTCGACGCCGTAGATACGGCTCCGCGCCCCGAGATACTGCTTCCACATCTCGAGACTGCCGCCGCTGTAAACGCCGATCTCCAGGAAATGGACCTCGCGCCCGATGAACTTCTGAAAGTGGCGATGATAGATGTCGAAATAGTGCTCCCACTTCAGAATGCCGGGTCCTTGGCGATGGGCGTCGAAATAGGCCGCCAGCGGATTCAGCGGACCCTCCGGCCCCGGCTCCGACCGAAACGGCCCGGCGCTTGCGAAGCGCATACCGCGCGCCGCGGGCGATACTGTCCTCAGCGCCTCCACCGTCCACAGCGGATTGGCGATGGCGTCACGCGCGAAGCGGAGCGCGAATTTGGTCCACCGAACCATTCCCGGCCTGTTCATTGTCGCCCCCCGCGAGTTTGCCGATTTGCCGATATCAGGTCGAACTCGCTGGCGCCTGGCTGGCCGGCGCCAGTCCCTTGGCAAATCGCTTCCAGTTGGTGACGTAGTGTGCGGCTGAGATGCGCAGCCGGGCGATTTCCTCGGGGCCGAGCGCCCTGACCGCTTTTCCGGGCATGCCGATCACCAGCGAGCCGGCCGGAATCTCACGCCCCTCCGGCACCAGCGCCCCCGCCCCGATCAGGCAATTGTCACCGACCTTGGCACCGTTGAGGACAATCGCCCCCATGCCAACCAGAACATTGTTGCCGAGCGTGCAGCCGTGAAGGATGGCGCGGTGTCCGATGGTGCAGCCGTCCCCGACCGTCAGCCGGAAGCCCGGGTCGGTATGCATCATCACCATTTCCTGGATGTTGGTCCCGGCGCCGATCGCGATCGCCTCGTTGTCGCCGCGCAGCACCGCGCCGAACCAGACGCCGACATCCTTGCCGAGGGTTACCCGACCGATGATTTGCGCCGTCGGTGCGATCCAGAACGCGCCATCGGCGGGCAGGCTCGGCGTGACCCCTTCCAGAGCATAGGCCGGCATCGCATTCTCCGTCGATTGTTCACCGCCAAGGCTGCCACAGCCCGCCGACGACCGGAAGGCGTCAGGCGAAGACCGAGTTGCGGAAGGACAGCGCGAAGCTGATCACCACAATTCCGGAGCAGCAGCTCCACAGCCCGGCGACCAGCACGCTGCCGAATAGCCAGCCCACCGGCTCGCGCTCCTTGATCCGCGCCTTCACAGCCCGATCCATGATGATGACCGGGCCGGTCAGCGCGCAAAAGGCGACGGTCATCAGTGTCGCTGGAACGCCGCTGCCGAGGAGGATGAACCGCGCCCGTTCCGAGGTAACCAACTGGTAGAAGCTGGCGACGATCCCTGCCGCCACAAACCCGACCGTCACCGCATATCCGGCAATCAACAATTCATGCAGCACGTGCCTGCCCCGCTTCGTCTCATTCGGGCACACCCGGCCCGCCCGTTGAGACCAAGGTGCAAGGCGCGTACCCTCGCCCACGACTTCGATTCGCAAGCGAAAGCGCTGGAATCTCTCAGGTTTTGCAAGACGCCCGCACGCTGATCTCATGGTTAGCGTTTCGTTAAGAGACAACTCCCGGCCGCCATGACCACAGCCGAAATCAGAAGCACGGGGAATCGCCTTGGCGGCTGGCTCCGTCCGATCGGCATCGGACTCCTCGCCATTGTGGTGGTCGTTGCTGGCGGCGTCGCCGTCTGGCGCCTCGTCCGGCACTATCACGACAGCGTAGCCCTCTCCGGCCGCTCGGCCGACACCACGCCGGTGAGCGTGACGATCGCCGGCAATGCCCTCGCCATTCCTGCCAACATGATCCGTACCGGCCGGCAGCGCCGCGGCGGCGCGGCGGAGCGCGTCGACCTTCTTCTCGACTGGCCCGACCTGAATGGCTATTCGGCCGAAGATGCCGAGCCGTTTCGAAACGGATCGCCGATCGCTCCGCTGATCTACGTTTCGATCGTCGCGGCCGACTCGGCACTGGATTCGACGGGCCGTCTCGAGCCGGTCTACAGCCGTTTCTTCACCGGCGATCCGGTCAGAGGCCCCTCCGGCCTCACCGGCCGGCTGCTATCCGAGGATTCAGGCTATCGCGGCGAGCAGATCTTCTATCAACCGGGCGTCAAGCAGCCCTTCGTCGCCCGTTGCATCGCCACGGCAACGCCGGAGGTGCCGGCGACTTGCCTGCGCGATGTTCAGATCGCCCCGCGCCTGTCGATGCTCTACCGGTTCGACCGGTTCTATCTGGGTGACTGGCAGGAAATGGAGGGGAAGCTGCGGGACCTCGCCCTGAGGCTTCTTGCCCCTCGCTGACCGGGCCTATTCCAGGTCGATGTCGAGAATGGCCATGGTGAAGTTGTACGACAGGTCGCCATCCTCGTCGTCGCGGTAGACGACCCCGATGAACTCATCGCCGATATAGACCTCGGCCGAATCCGACTTTTGCGGCCGCTGCCGCACCTGGATCGACGGCAAGTTGAATTTGCCGCGGAAGAACGTCTCAAGCTTCGTGATTTCCTTGCGGTCCAAAACAGTGCCCCTTCTGGCCGAAACGTCAGCCGCTGCAATCGTCGGCGAACGTCTGGTCCATGGTCCGCGACGGCTCGTTGGCGCCAGTCTGGCCGATCACCTTGGCCGGCACGCCGGCGACCGTGGAATGGGGCGCCACGGCATGCAGCACCACCGACCCGGCCGCCACCTTCGACCCGGCGCCGATCTCGATGTTGCCGAGGATCTTGGCGCCGGCGCCGATCAGCACACCGTTGCGGATCTTGGGGTGCCGGTCGCCGCCCTCCTTGCCGGTGCCGCCGAGCGTTACATCCTGGAGGATCGAGACGTTGTCGCCGATCGTCGCCGTCCGCCCGACAACCACGCCGGTAGCGTGGTCGAGGAAGATGCCTCGCCCGATCGGCACCGCCGGATGAATGTCCGTCTGGAACACCTCGGACGACCGGCTCTGCAGGAAGAGCGCGAAGTCGCGCTGCCCCTTGCCCCACAGCCAATGTGCCAGACGATGCGTCTGGATGGCGTGGAAGCCCTTGAAATAGAGCAGCACCTCGATCTGCCGGTCACAGGCCGGGTCGCGATCGAAGGTCGCCGAAATATCGCAGCGCATCGCTTCGCCGAGGGCAGGATCGTCGGCGAGCGCCGCCTCGAAAGCCCGCCGGATGGTCTCGGCGCCGACCACATCGTTGTCGAGGCGCTCGGCGATGCGATGAACAACGGCATCCTCGAGGCGGTCCTTGTTGAGAACCGTCGAGAACACGAAGGTCGCCATCGCCGGCTCGGCCTTGACGATTGCCTCAGCATCGCACTGCACGGCGAACCAGATCGGGTCGACGCTTTGCAGGACTTCGCCGGTCAGGCGGGACGACTGGACCGTCATGGGAGGCTCCTGGACGCGAAACGCCGGCACCCTAGGCGCGGGCCGAGGCCGGATCAATAGCGTGGTTTCCGTTACTATCCTGTGACTTAGGCGCCGCTGCCGGCCGGGCAAGGGGCCTTGGTTAACCGGCCTCCTGCCGGGCGAGAAACGCAATCGCGCCTTCCTTGAAGACCTTGTCGCCCGTCGCCAGCATGTGGTCGCGGTCGGGGATGTCGAGCGCCACCCCCTGCGGGATCAGCGCCGCCAGTTCCGCAGCCGATCCGGCCGTTTCGTCCCGCGTGCCGATCGCCACCAGCACTGGCGCGGCAATGCCGGCAAGCTGCGTCGGCGTCAGGTTCCGGGCCTGCCCGACGATGCAGGCGGCCAGCGCCCGCCGGTCACTCTTCGTCTGGTCGGCGAACTTCCGGTAGGTCCGTCCGCTGGCGTCGGTCAGGCTTTCCGGGTCGGTCGTCAGCAGCGCCGCGGCGATCGTCTCCTCGCCACCGCGCCCGGTGACGAGGCTCATGCCGATGCCGCCGAGCACCGCCGCTTGCACCCGCCGCGGATGCTGGGCGGCAAGGAACGCCGTGATCCGCCCGCCCATCGAATAGCCGATGACCGCCGCCGCGGCGATGCCGAGATGATCGAGAAGGTTGGCCGCGTCCCCGGCCATCAGCAGAGGGTGATAGGCCGCCGGGTCGTAAAGCTTCTCGCTCTGCCCATGGCCGCGATTATCGAGGGCGATCACCCGGTAGCCGGCCAGCCGCAGCCGGTTCATCCACCCGGTCGCCCGCCAGTTGACGTTGCTGTTCGACCCGAAGCCGTGGATCAGCAGCACCGGCCGCCCCTCGCCCTCGTCGGTGAAGGCGATATCGATGCCGTCGGAGCTGAAATGCTGCATGAGGCCGGGTCCGCTGAATCGCGGGGACCCTACCCAATATGGCGGAAGGCCGCTATTGTCCGCCGAACCGATCGAACTCCGGGATTCCACGCCATGGCCGACAGCATCGTCCCGCATTTCACCAACGACGACGGGACGCACGCTATCGACATCGGCGTCAACGAGTTCATGTGCATCGGCGCGAAGCCCCCCTTCGATCACCCGCATATCTTCATCGACATGCGCGGCGCCGGCGAAAAAGTCTGCCCGTACTGCTCGACCCTCTATCGCTACAAGGCCGACCTCGCCCCGACCGAGACCGCGCCGCCCGGCCATCTCTGGCGCGAAGACCTGGCGGCCTAGGCCGCCGCGCCGCGTGCCGTGGGCGAGCGGCAAACGATCGTCATCGCCGGGGCCGGCATAGGCGGCCTCACCGCCGCCCTTGCCGTCGCCGCCAAGGGCTTCCCCGTCATCCTCTGCGAACGCGCCCGCCAGTTGAGCGAGATCGGCGCCGGGCTCCAGCTTTCGCCCAACGCCGGCCGCGTTCTCGCCGGTCTCGGCCTTGAGGAGGCGGTGGCGGCCGCCGCGGTCGAGCCCGAGGCTATCGACATTCGCGCCGGCGCCACCGGGCGCCTCATCGCATCCATCGACCTCGGCGCATTCCGGCACCGCTATGGCCTGCCATGGCGCGTTATTCACCGCGCCCAGCTCCAGCTCGTCCTGGCCCGCGCCGTGGTCGCCAATCCGGCGATCGAGCTCCGCCTCGGGGCGACGCTCGCCGGCTTCGCCGCGCAGGCCGGCGGCATCGTCGCGCGGGTCGAGCGCTTCGCCGGCAGCGACATGATCGAGGGCGCCGCCCTCATCGCCGCCGACGGCGTCTGGTCGAAGACCCGCGAAGCCATCGGCGGCGCCCCGGCACTGCCGACCGGCCGCGTCGCCTGGCGCGCCATGATTCCGGCGGCCGCCGCCCGGCTGGCGCCCAACCGCGTCGGCCTTTGGCTCGGCGAGGATGCCCACCTCGTCCACTACCCGGTCGCCGGCGGCAACCAGGTCAACGTCGTCGCCATCGTCGAGGAGGATTGGCACGGCGAGGGCTGGAGCGAGCCCGGCGACCCCTATCGCCTGTCCTCGCGCTTCGGCAAATGGGCGGACGAGGCCCGCGCCATCATCAACACCGAGGTCGAATGGCGGCGCTGGGCGATCTGCGCGGTCGATCCGGCCGGCCCCTTTGTGCAAGACTGCGTCGCCCTTCTCGGCGACGCCGCGCACGCCATGCCGCCCTTCCTCGCCCAGGGCGCGGCCATGGCCATCGAGGACGCCGCCGTCATCGCCCACTGGCTCGGCGCTATCGCCCATATCCCCACCGCGCTCGGCGCTTACCGCGCCGATCGCCG
>JBDTLN010000092.1:0-7506 GCA_039934795.1 Bauldia sp.
CGGCCGCCTGAGCCATCTTCCGTCTCAGGCGCTGGAAGTCGAATCGCGCTACGACATCCGCCGCAGGAATCGAAACGTCAGCCGCGCGCCTGCGCCAGACCGGCGACAACATCGTCCGCCGTCGCCAGCACGCCGAAGATTCCGTCCTCGACGGTCACCATATGCAGTGCGCCCTCATGCGCCACCGGGTCGCCGCTGGCGCACGCATCCGCGATCGTCAGGCACTGGAAGTTCCGGTCGCATGCCTCGCGGAGCGTCGTATGTACGCAGACATCGGTCGTGCAGCCGGTGAAGAGGAGATGCGTAATATCCCGCGCCCGCAGTACATGCTCCAGCTCGGTATGGGTGAAGGCTCCGTTGCAGGTCTTGTCGATGATGATGTCCGAAGACGCCACGTCGACGCGCGGGTCGATCGCGAAACCCGGGCTGGACCGGAGGAGGATGTCGGTGCCTTCGAGCCCGCCGCGCTTCCGCCGCCACTTTTCGTAAGGGGTCATGTCGGCGAGGTCGGCGCGATAGCCTTGCCGCGTGTGGACGATGTGGCAGCCGGCGGCTCGCGCCGCGCTGGTGACGCGGTTGACCGTCGGCAGGATCGCGGCGAGCGGCGAGGGGTCGTAGCCCCTCCTGGCGAAATAGCCGTCAGGCGACAGGAAATCGATCTGCAGGTCGATAACCATGACGGCGGTGCGGCTTGGCACAAGGTTGCCGTCATAGGGAAAATCGAAGGGGCGCGATTTGATCATGAGGACGTCTCGGAGCGGAGGAGGATCGAGACTATCCGGCGCGGTCGGTGCGGCATAGCGGCTCGTCGCCACCGCTCCGGCGTCACCTTTGGTATCGCTCGGGCTCGTCTCCGGCCAGCTTTGCGAGAACCGCATTCAGGTGGAATACGATGTGGTGGGGCGCCGCCAGTCCGGCCGTTTCGACAAGTTCACGCCACACCGGCGCGGCGGTCTCCTCGTGGACGCCAGCCATGCTTTCGAGCTGCGCGTATGCTTCCTCGTAACGGCGTCCGTAGCTCGGGTAACGGACACGCTCCGCCCTGAGCAGCCCGAGGGCGATCGCCACCTCACGCGCCGCCCCGCCGTAAGCGCCTAGCGGCAAGACGATGCCCTTGCTCCGGATCTGCTCGATCGCTTCTTCGAAAATCCCCGGCAACGCCCCGGCATAGCCGTCCACCCGCCCCGAGAACTGGACGCGGAGTCGGCAGGCGGCGCCCATCGCCTGGCGCATGGCGGTGAGGGCGGCGGCGGGATCGACCATTTCCTGACGCTGCGCATGGCCCAGGATTTCCAGTAGCTGCGCTTCCTCGATCGGCGTGGCACCCTCGGCGCGCCGCAGGCGCCCGTCCTGCGCTACGACGGCGATGAAAGGTTCGCCGCCCTTCGGCAGGAAGAACCGCGTCTCGATGATCGGCGCGATCGGCGCCTCGCCCGGCTTCAGCTCCTTGTCGAGAAGGTGGTTGAGGATTGCGGTTGGTCCCATGTCGCGCCAGGACGGGAGCGCGAAGAAATGGACGATCGGCGCCTCGGGCCGTTGCTCGAACATGCCGCGCGCATAGCCGGCCGCCATGTCGGCAAGGAGGGAGCGGGTGAAACCGTCCGTCCTCAGATCGCCGCCATAGCCGACGCGCCAGCCGGCGCGCAGGGTCGAGCCGGCAACCGCGGCCAGCAGCCGCCGCAGATGCTGCGGCAGGAAGCCGAAGGTCTGCAGGTCCGGTCCGTCGGAGACCGAGATGGCGACGATGCCGCGGCCGGTCAAAGGGCAACCCCGAGATCCGACGGCGCGAACATCACCAAGTCGCCGCCGATGGCCTTGATCAGCGCGTCCTCGGCCTGGGTCACGGGCGGGCCGGGATGGATGACGGCGAACCTGGCATCCTTCGATTCGAGGCGCAGGTTGGCGATGTCGACGAGTTCCGGCGGTCGCGGCAGGATTCTGATCTCCCAGTCGCGATAGCCGGCCGGCACCGCATTGGCTAGCGCCGGGACGCGCATGTTCCAAACGAGGATGCGTACCGCTTCCGTCATGATCGCCAGGATCGCACGATCCAGCTCCGGCGAGTCGTCGGCCGGCAGATCGGCGAGGCGCAGCGCCGGCACATTGCCGCCATAGGGATTGCCGCGCCGCTCGCTGTCGCGCAGGAAATCAAGAACGACGATCGGCCGTCCGAGCCGCTTGCCTTCCAGCGTCTCCCAGCGGCACCAGGGCCGCGACGAATAGGCGTCGGAGCGGATGACGACGACGGCGCCCTTGCGGATCGCCGAGGTGAAGGAGTTCTGGTAGTTGAGGCCCGCCTTCAGGTCCTCCGCATCGAAAAAGCTCTCGACGCCATAGTTGTTGCACGACAGGTGCTTCTTTATGGCGTTGGCGACGCCCAGCCCGTCGCGCTTGGCATGGCTGAGGAAGAGCTTGAAGCGGTCGGTGTCCTCGTCGACGGGTATGCTCTGATCGCGCGCCGACCTGTCGATGGCCCTAAGGTAGTCGGCGAAATGAGCCACCACGGTCAGGACGAGGCGGCGCATCCAGACCGGATCGGCAGGGCCGGCGCCGGGAAACAGCGACGTCGCATAAGCCTGGATGCCGGCGAAGGGTGGAATCTCGGCGTGCGTGCCGAGCCGGATCGGCAGGACGCGCATGCGCTCCGGATGCGCGGTTCGCTCTTTCCAGAGCGCATCGGCGAAGCTCGACCATCCGTTGGCGAAGGCGCTGACGAGATCGCTCTCGACGAGGAGAACGACGAAGTTGACGATGTCGCTCCCCGTCTCGATGTCGAGCGGCGGCGAGTCCGGAAACTTCGGGTCGCGGCCCTCGCAACGGATGCGTACCGGAATCGACAGCCCGGCCGAATTGATCTCGTCCTCGGCGCCCTCGAACTGGCCGGCAAGCGCCTCGGCGATGGTCCGGCCGGCTTCGTACTTCCTGTGCCAGACAATCGTAATCGCGAAAGTCGACATTACCGACCTCCTCTGCAGCGCGTCGGATCGGGCAAAGTTTTCGTCAAAATAGAATCGTTGACGCCCGCGCCACCTTTTGTTGCATCACCGCTTTTGTTACATTGCGATTTCGGCGTAGTCGAGACGCGCCCGTGCGCGGGACGGGCACCTGGCGAGGAGAGGCCCATGCCGTTCGGATCGGAAGGCAAGGAAGCCGGCATCGCGGTCGCCCTCTCCGGCGGTGGTTTCCGGGCGGCGCTGTTTCATCTCGGCGGGCTGTGGCGGCTGACCGAGCTTGGCGTCCTGCCGCGCATCGCCCGGATGTCGAGCGTCTCCGGCGGCTCCATCGTGTCGGGTGTGCTGGCCGCCAACTGGCCGGCGTTTGCCGCGACGCCGACGGTCGCGACTTTCCGCCGGCTCATCGAAGCGCCGCTTCGCACATTCTGCGGGCGCAACATCGATGCGACCGCCGTCGCCGGCGGTCTTTTCAATCCCTGGAAGAGCGCCGGTGAGGTCGTCGAAGGCATGTATGCCGAACTGCTCGGCGCCGCGACGCTCGCCGACCTGCCGGAGGCACCGCGCTTCGTCTTCAACTCCACCAATCTCCAGACCGGTCGCACGTTCCGGTTCTCGCGCCCGTATATGGGCGACTATCGCCTCGGCCTGATCCGCAACCCGACGGTGAAACTGGCCAAGGCCGTTGCCGCGTCGAGCGCCTTCCCGCCGGTGCTGTCGCCGGTGGTCCTCGACAAGCCGGGCAAGTTCGAGGCGGTCGAGGGATCCGACCTCAACGGCAAGCCCGAATTCACCGAACGCATCTGCGTCGCCGATGGCGGCGTCTACGACAACCTCGCCCTCGAGACGGTGTGGAACCGCTACCAGACCTTGCTCGTCTCCGACGCCGGCTCGCCGTTCACGCTCGCCGTCACGCCTGAAACCGACTGGATCAGGCAGGCCATGCGCGCCCTCGACGTGGCCACCGACCAGGCGAGGTCGCTCCGCAAGCGGGCGCTCATCGGCGACTTCACTTCCGGCGCTCGCCAGGGCGCCTATTGGGGTATCGCATCGGACATCGCCAGCTTTCGCGCCCCCGACGGGGAAGCCGACACGGCGCTCGCTTGCGCGCCGGCCAAGGTCGGGCCGCTCGCCACCATTCGCACGCGCCTCAACCCGTTCGACGATCGCGAGCAGGAGGAGCTGATCAACTGGGGCTACGCCATCTGCGACGCCGCTTTGCGCCGCCACGCACCGGAAGTGATTTCCGGGCGCGCCCCGGCGCCGGGCTGGCCTTATCCCGGCCGCGCCCTCGGGCCGTAACCCTCAGACCTTGACGTCGATATCGATGATTGAGCCGGCGTCGATCTTGTACGGTCCCCACTGGTAGATGAGCCGCGTACCCGCGGCGTCCTTGCCCTCGACCAGAACCACATAGCTTTGGCCCGGGGTGACCGCGTGGCCGCCATAGTTCGGCGTCCGACCGCGGTCGGGCACGAAATACGACAGGAGATTGCGCCGCGACCGCTTGGCGATGATGCCGATGAGCGGAATGTCGACCGTCGTCGCTCCGCCGTTCGTAACCTCGGCGGGCGGCGGCCCGGCGAAGACGTTGAGTGGGCCGACGGCGTCGCCGGGCAGGGCGCGCACGGCGATCCACGCCTTGGTCGGCGGCGGCTTCTCGACGATGCTCTCGGGGGTTCGTACCTGACGGTAGCCGAGCGAGATCAGCATCGTGTTGATGCCAGCACTGCCGCCGGCGATGATCAGGGCTGTCAGGATCTTCCCGGTGTCGCTGTCGATGGCGGTCTGTTTGGTCACCGTGGTGATCAGCCCGGAGACGATATCGAGATTGAAGACGTAGACGAGAATGAGCGAGATAAAGACGGCAACGAGGGGCCGCACCGCGCGCGGCACCAGATTCTCGACGAACGGACGCCAGTTGAAGATGACCGCGAGGCCCGACTCGACAAAGACCGCGAGCACGAAAAGGAGAAAGATCGCCTTCAGCGATTCAGCGTAGGTGGTCGCGTCGAGGAAGCCCTGCGCCGGCATCTGAGGGTCCTGGGCAAAGGCAACCCCCTGGCCGGCAAATATCGCTACCGCCAGCAGCCCGATGCTCGTGCCTGATCGAAGCCGCATCACAGTTCGCCCTCCGTACCGCTTGGCGTTGTCCGCCTGCCCGCCTACTTCGCCTCGATCACGATCGTCGCATTGGGGATCGCTTTGCGGTTCCGGGTCGGAAAGCCGGCGCCTAGAAATGCCTTCATGTCGTCGATGATCGCGATGGTCCGTTTCCGGCTGTCGAGAAAGTCGATGTCGGAATTGGCGTTCGCCAGGCCCTTGCACGGGTTGATGCAGCCGACGCTGGACAGGAACCCCTTGCCGGGATGGATGAGAATCTCGCTGCGCTTGCCCGTCTTGCCGAGCTCGATGCCGGGCCGCGGGATGATGGTGATGCTCGTCGTGTCCTTGAAGCCGAGCGTCACATATTTGGCGCCATCTTGCGTATTAAGTGGATAGGTCGAAGCCTCGACGCAGCGGTTGTTACCCGGGGTGGAATTGTCGCCCGGCCCCTTCGTCTCGGCGATTGCGCCGGCGAGTCCGGCGACCGGCTTGCCGTTGTGGAAGACCTGATAGGAGCCGACCGTCCGCCGTTTCCCGTTGCGCGTATCTTCCCTCGCCCGCTTGACCAGAAGTTCCCAGCCTTGCCCCGTGATTGGCATGCTCGCCTCCTCCTCTGACCGTGCGTTCACTCTATGCAATTTTTGCGGGATATGCACCGTCCTCGACAACGCCTGGCGCGTTTTCGGTTAAGCAGCGCGCAATGCGGACGGAAGATTCCGAGTGAACCCCGTCACAGGGTTGGAGGAAATTTCCCATTTAAATCAACGGTTCGAGACTTCCGCGCAAAGTGGCGCCGCCACCATCGTTCCACTACATTCCAGCAACACAGAAATTTCCCGAACCTCAAATTGTGGAAGGAATTACGATGACGCTCACGCGCGTTGTGCTTGGCATTGGAGTGGCTACCGCTATCGCAGCCGCGGTTCTCGCGCCGGCCCTCGCTGCCGAACAGAGCGGCACGGCGGTTGCCGTCCGCCAGTCGGCCCTGGCGACAAGCGAGGGCGCGCAGCGCGTCCTCCAGTCCGCCGGCCCGGTCTTCGCGAGCGACCGCATCAACACCGGGGCCACGGGCCAGGTGCAGATTCAGCTTCTCGACCAGACAAAGCTCGTCGTCGGCCCGAACTCGTCGATGGTCATCGATCAGTTCGTCTTCGCCGGCAACGGCACCGCGAACAAGGTTGCCATCAACGTGACCAAGGGCGCCTTCCGGTTCATCACCGGCCTCAGCCCGAAGAAAGCCTATTCGATCACGACGCCGACCGCCACGATCGGCGTGCGCGGCACCCAGCTCGACGTCTCTTATGTCAACGGCGTCACCAATTTCGCCCTCTTCGAGGGTGGCGCCCGTGTCTGTGACCAGCGCAATCGCTGCGTTGATTTTTCCCAGCGCTGCGAAGCGGCGATCATCCCGGCGCAGAACGATATGCAGCGTCTCTCGCCGGGCTCGGCGACAACGCGCTACCTGGCCGCCCACTTCCCCTATATCGCCTCCCAGACGAACCTGTTGCCAGCCTATCGCGTCGACACGGCCGGCTGCGGCTATACGGGTGGCGACGCCGGCGGCAATTCCTCTGACGGCCACGGCTCTACCGCGGCACCTTCTCCCTCGTCCGACGGTGGCGAAGGTGGTGACGGCGGCGAAGGTGGCGGCAGCGACAGCGGTGGGAGCGATGGCGGTGGCGACCTTTAGTCGACCGTCCGCCGATCTCTGATTGGCAGATGCAAGGACCCGGACTGCCGCCGCTCGATCGGCGGCAGTCTGGACGCACCTTGTAATTCCGAGTCCGCGCACTAGATGCGGCTTGCTGTCGTAGCCCCACCGGGGAGCGATTTCGCCCGACATCGCTGGAACGTAACCATCGCTCTTCGCGTTGCGAGATGGTCGGGTGATCGTCACAACGGAAGAGGTGCGGGTATGGCAAGCGATCGCACGCGATCGGAGTCCGGGCTCAACAAGATCGGCGTCGTCGGCACCTATGTGCCGCGCCGTTGCGGCATCGCGACGTTTTCAGCCGACCTGCTCGCAGCCATGCAGACCGCGTCGCCGTCCGCCGAATGGTGGTCGGTCGCCATGAACGACACCCCCGAAGGCTACGACTATCCGCCCGAGGTGCATTTCGAGGTCGGCCAGAAAGTCCTCACCGACTATCGACTCGCCGCCGACTTCCTCAACATGAACCAGGTCGAGGCGGTTTGCCTTCAGCATGAGTTCGGCATCTACGGAGGCAATTCCGGCAGCTATGTCCTGCGCCTCATGCAGAATCTCCGGATGCCGATCGTCACGACCTTGCACACCGTCCTGCAGGAGCCGAGCCGCGACCAGAAGGACATCATCACCGCCATCGCGCAGCATTCCGATCGTCTCGTCGTGATGAGCCGGCGTGCCCGCCAGACATTGCGGAAGGTCTACGACGTCGCCAGTGATCGCATCGCCGTGATCCCGCACGGC